>JAFWPT010000004.1 GCA_017509375.1 Bacteroidales bacterium
AATGCCCCTGCTGACTCCCTGGGCTGAAAAGGTAGGGAAGAAAGAACTCAGCATATTCCTCGCTGTCTGCTTGTTCACCACAATCATACCCTTCATCCGCCAGTGGGCCGGCGGAGCGGCACCGGTTATTTACGGCCCCTCGGGCATTCCGAACGCCGCCAAGTATCCGCTTTGGGGCGAAGCCAGCTGGAACAGCTACGGCGTGTTCTACTATCTGAGCGGTTTCATAGGCTATTTGCTGCTTGGCCTGTATTTCCGTAAATTCGTGGGTGAGCTGAGTTGGAAAAAGACCCTGGCTATAGCCGTTCCACTTTTCTTCGCTGGATTTGCGGTATGCTGCGGAGGCTTTCTACGCAGGGTCTGGGCCGACTCGCACGGCAGTTTCCCGGTTGAAGGGCCGGTCGGACTCGCCGCCCTCTGGGAGGGGCCGTGGCTGAACGACACATTCGGCGTAGCGCTTATGACAGTAAGCTGGCTGTTGTTCTTCAAAAAGATAAAGCATCCCGGAAAATTCTACCGGAATATCATCGTACCATGTTCAAAGGCAGGTTACGGCATGTATCTCAGCCACTTGCTGATCCTCGGCCTGGTTTCCGCATGGATACGGGGCTGGCTGAAAACCGGCGCTGACGGCGTGCTCGGAATATGGACCACCCCCGTAGAAATCTTCGCGACAGCTTTGATAAGCTTCACGGCAACAGCCATCTTCTGTGTTCTGGTGCAGAAGATTCCGAAGGCGGGAAAATGGCTTATGGGCTAGAACGCCGCCGTATCCGGGTGAGAGCCGAAGCGGGAATCGGGCAGGGTCGCAATAAGGGCCATCTGCTCTTCCGTAAGTTCGAAGCCGAATACATCCAGATTCTCACGTATGCGTTCGGCATGGACCGATTTCACAAGGGGCAGCACGCCGTTCTGTATACACCAGCGCACCAGCAGCTGGGCCGGGGTCCTGCCGAGTTTGCTTCCAAGATCTTTCAGCAGAGGCTCTTCCAGCAGCTTACCACGTCCAAGGGGGCTCCACGCTTCAACCAGGATGGAATTCTGGCGGCAAAGCTCAAGCGTTTCTGCCTGAAGCAGGCCGGGATGGTACTCAATTTGGTCTACTACGGGAGCTATGTTGGCAGAAGCCAGCACGGGTGACATATGATCCACATAGAAATTGCTCAAGCCCGCAGAACGCACCAATTTTTCATCCACCAGCCTTTCCATTGCGCGCCAGGTATCCAGGTTGATGCCATCCGCCTTGTCCCCGAACTGCAAGCGGTTGGCGGGCCAATGTATCAGGTACAAATCGAGATAATCCGTACCCAGGTCCTCCAGCGTCTTTTCGCAGGCCCTCAGGGTCTTGTCGTAGCCCCGCTCGGTGTTCCATACTTTGGAAGTGACGAATAAGCTTTCCCGGGCTGCGCCGCTCTGACGTATCCCTTCACCTACAGAACGCTCGTTGCCATATACGGCCGCGGTATCGATGTGAGTGTAGCCGGCGGAAATGGCCTCGCGCACGGCATTTATGCAGACCTCCCCGTCCGGAGTCTTGAAAGTGCCGAATCCCGGTGCCGGGATAGTACGGCCGTTAGAAAGAATCATAACCATAACAAAAATCAGTCGAACAGGCTCCTCAATCCCTCAAATACTGCGCCAAGCGGAGACGGCAATATCCTTACTCCGGGAAGATCCGCCTGTAAGGGCTCCAACATGAGACTCAGGGACTTGGATATCTGGCCACCCATCAGCAAAGTATCCAGGCCAAGCTCCTTCACCTCGTGCGCCAGCGCCTGTCCGAGCACCTCTCCGGCCTCCCTGTAGGTCTCTATCGCAGCGGCCGCTCCATCATACGCGAGTTTGGCTACAGTGTAGGCGGTCTGCCCGCAGTCCCCTGTCTTGCCGGCATAGGCAGAACGGATTCCACGTCCGGACAGAATGTCCTCCAGGATGCCGTTTTCCCATGGCTGGTTCCATAAGGAGCGGCTTGGGGAGCCTGAAGGGTCATACTGCACTTCACCATGTAAAGCACAGGCATAGCCAAGACCGGTGCCGAGAGTAACCAGGGCGCAATTGGAATCGTGAAGATCCATCATACGCACCGCTCCGCGTAGCACCGCGGTGACATCGTGTTCATACTTTATTTCCACAGTTCCCGGAATCCCGGCAATATCCCTGAAGTCTTCGCCGAAAACCGAGGCGAATTTATGTTTCATAAGGAAGATGCCGTTCCTGTAGTCGAAAGGCCCCGGTATAGCCACTCCAATACGCCCGAGGACGGCCGTATCTCCTACGGCCTGCCTCAGTGCATCTGCAATCTCCTGTTTACTACCTCCGGAGACAATCGGCACCTGGCGGCCGTCATCGCATTTGATGAAAGTTCCTCCTACATCAAGCAGGATCATTCTGGTATCCATCTCTCAAACAGGTTTTATGTATACGAATCGGTTCTTTTCCGAGGTTTTCTATTACATACTTGCCCATAGAGGCAGGCACGCAAACAATCTCCATGAATTCCATATCGAAGAAGCGCCCGGGATGCTCCGCGCTGCGCACCCTGACCTTGTCTCCGTCCACCAGGGTAAGCACATGGAATTTCTCGCCTTTGGTGTCCTGCTCGCAGCTCTTTTCGAACTCCAGGCGGCGCAGGGAAATATACATCTGGGGATTCTCTCCCAGGATGTATTCCTCCCAGCCGTCACCCTTGCAGTCCAGGCGGGGTTTCTGCACTATGTATTCGGGGCTCTCCGGGTCGTGGATTACGGACTAACGGCGGTCCTGACGAACGTTCAGCTCTCCCAGACGGGTATGGATGGGACGCTGCTTGCCGTCGAAGTCAAGACGGAGATAATCGTACATCTTGTAGGTGTAGGAACCGATGGTGAGCGAGCCGATTTCCAGAATCACCTGGTTACGTCCGCTGGAGTGGATGGTACCGGCTGGCAGCATCACCTGAAGGCCAGGTCTGGACTCTTCATAACTCACGTACTTCATATAGTCGCAAGGCACATGGTCTGTATCGGCGGCTTCAATCTCCTTGAAGAAAGCAGGTATGTCAGCATCGTCCCTGAAGCCGATGAAAGTCTTTGCCTCATGTCCCGTTATCACCACGTAATAGCTCTCGTCCTGGCGACCGAATTCGTTGTAGTTCTCCACGTTGAATTCACCGCCTGAATGGCACTGGATACTCATGTTTCCGGTTGAATGATAGGAATCGTCCCAATTGAAACGTATGGGGAAATAGCCTTTGTACTTCTTGACGCAGTCGCTTCCCATCAGATTCAGGCCTTCTTTATGGACGAAGGAGCAGTAATTTATGTCCAGCAATTCGGAGCCCGCCTCCACAAGCACGCTCACCTCCATAGGGATGAAGTCGAAAACCCAGGCGGCGTTACGCATTTTCTCCGGAAGCTTGCGGAGTTTCTTCATATAGGAGCCCCCCCAAACGCCCTCCAGGTAGCAAGGCTTGGCCCTGAAGGGATACTTCACAAGCTGGGCGCATATATCGGAAAAAGCGGAAAAAGGCATCATCTGCAGATTCTCCCTGTCGTTGTCCAGCACGTACCAGTCCAGCTCTCCGGATTCGAAGAGTTTCTTGCGCAGCTGCACGGCATTCTCGAAGTCGCAGTAATAGCAGCGGCGTATGGTACGGTTGATGATGCCGGTGTGCCGCTTGCCGAGATTGGCGTACTCCCCTGCCCTGATACGCAGCATAGAGCGCATGGGAGTAAGGTCGAAGAAGCACTTCACATCGTACATATCCCGGAAGGCGGGGATTAGGGAACCGTATCCGAATACCGCCACCACTTTGCCTGGAGCCCTCCTGGAGGGGACGGATGCCTTGAAATCCTCCGCCTTTGCAGAATCCAGCAGGCCCTCATACCCGCCGTGGTAAACCTTGCCGTAGAGCAAGGTAGGGTCAATTCCTGTATCCCAGATCAGCATGGGGTCGATAATTCCGTCTATCTCCTTCCCGCTCTTGAGAGTGGCCGCGTTACAGTCTATTGCCTCGAAAGAGAGGCCGAGCAATTCGCACTCGCGGTTGAGCAGGCTCACGAAAAGGTCCCATCTGGCGGTAGTGTAGCCGTCCAGCCCAATTATTACTCCACTTTGGCGTGCCGCCTCTGCATACTGCGCCATGAATTTCTTTACGACATTTGGAGTGCCGCCGGATATTATGGACTCCGTGGTCTTGGAAGACAGTTCCGGCCTGTTGACTGGCTTGGGGTCGTCAAAGGGGAACGGATTGTACATGAAACTCATAAGTTATTGTTGTTTAATGTTACAAATAATCAAACGCTATCTCTTCGAACCTGCAACTCCCGGGCATGAGTTTCTCTACTATTATCGATCAACCCCTCCCCAGCCCCCCTTGACGGGAGGGAGAACGCAAGCGTTAACGGATGTCGTAGTATTCGAAGTCCATCATTCCGGCAAAGGCCTCAAGCTGGGGGCGCCAGTCGCCGTCCGCTATGGCATAATGCTGAGTTGCCCCTATGTTCAGTATCTTTTCGAAGAGTTCCTTGACCGGAACTTCCGGCCTGAAGATTCCGTGGCTATACGTCGCCAGAAGATGTTTTATATGACTCTGCGGGGTATCTTCAGGAGACAGGCTTTCCGCCATAAACACGATAAGCTTGTATTTGCCGTCTTCTTCATACAGCCCGGCCACGGTCTTCCTGCCCGGGCTGAAACGGTTCCAGGCAAACGGAGCTCCGGCATATTTCCAGGAGGTCTTGGCAAAGCGCACGTCGCGGGCTATGATAACATTGTCCTGCCAATCCGGGTCGTTGTGGTCGTTTGGACCGGCGTGACCTCCGGCAAAGGTCCCGAAATCATCCTCTATATGGAATGGCTCGATGAAATTCACGTTCTTGCCGCTGATGAGCTTAAGCACATAAGTAATGAGGCCGGCTCCTATGTCAGCCTCCGGAACCAGCACGCTTACGTTGTCGTTGAACCACTGCGGATAGAAACCGGCACGGCAGCCGGCGGTGCGGAAGGTAGCCTGGTCTATGTCGTTGTACACATAGCAGTCAATATCGTTCTTCCGGGCCAGCTTCATTATGGCCAGGCTCGCTTTCACACAACCGATGAACTTGTCGTACTCCACGTCTTCCATCATCTTGTAGCGGGATGTAAGTTCGTCAGCGTAAGCCTGCACTTCGGCGTCGCTAAGGGCCTCTATTTCAGCTCCGTAGTCGCTATAAGGCAGGTAGTGGATTTCGGGGCCGATCTTGGTGAAGATGTCGTAATTGTCGATGTAAGTGCTCCACATCGCCTCGTTCATATTGGCCATGAGACCTACGTTCGAGCGGCGGAGTATGGCACGGGCCTTTGCTGCATCGGCGAAAATGCGCACCTGCTCCGTGACCTGACCGCGGGTTCCCATAACTGTGCGTACGTTCTTGCGGGGCACCCGCTTGATGCTGCCGGAGCCCTCCAGGGAGCCCACCAGCGTGCCTGCGCACAGATAATCCACGAAGTCATCCTCGTCCAAAGTGGTTTCAAAAGACATCCTAGGCTTGGCTACATTACAGAAGATGACGGGTATTTCCGGACAGTCACGCAAAAAGCGTATCCATGCGAAATCTTCGCTCCAGGACAGGAACTCCGCATAGATGAAATCAACTTTCTCATTGAAAAACAATGATATAGCCTTCTCGGCATCCTCTCTTTCATACACTATGCCCGGATCTACGATATCCAAGAAATCCAAAGTGGCTTTAATATCTTTTACGGCCTGCTCCTTGCGCTCGCCATAAGTGCCTCTCTTAGGACCGTACAGCGCTTTGAATCTGGGAGAAGCAATGAGCAGAAGGCCCGCTTTTGCTTTCCGGTTTTTATCTTTCGCTTGCATTATTGATAATTTTTGAATGATCACGATTATAGTAACGGAAACTCACCCAAAGGCAGGCGGCTCCGCAAAGCAGCCAAATTACGCCCAGGATAGGGAAAGTAGCATTCAGGCTTCCTGTAGCTTCCTTGATCAAGGCAAGCAAATAGGGAGCGGTGGCGCCCACCGCAAAGCCTGTCATTATCATGGCGCTGGAGCAGCTGGCGTGCAGATGTTCCGGTGTAACGTCGTACAAGGCGGCATAAATGTTGGCATCAAAGAAAGCCCTGAAGAAACCCCATCCTGCAAAACAGAAGTAGAGTACCCACACATTGCCCACACTCCCCATGAACGGGAGGAAAACCGCCCCCAGAATGAGCCCTGCACCCTGGATGATCATACGCTTCTTGGGATCTTTCGCCGCCCACTTATCGCTTAGGGTTCCGGCCAGAAGTACTCCCGCGAAAGCTGCCGCATAAGTCCACAACATGGAATGAAGGCCGGCCTGGGCGCCTGTCTGCCCGAAGTTCTCCTGCAGGAATGTGGGGACCCAGGTCATATATCCCGTAATCACGAAGATAAAGCCGCAGAAGCCGATCGTTACCATGAGCGCCGTAGGGGTAGTGAACACCGTCTTGAAGCCATCCCAGATACGTGGTTCAGCCGCCGGAGTCCTTGACGGAACCTCCTGCCCGGTCCTTGGCAAATCTTTCAGTCGCAAGGCCATCACCAGGGCCCAGACTACGCCGGCCCCGCCGAAGATATAGAAAGCGTACTGCCAGCCGAGATGGTCTCCTATATAGCCGGCGAGCCAGCCGGCGAGTATCACACCCACATAGTAAGCTGTCTGGTGTATTGACATGGCCCGTGCACGGGTGTCTGTATGATATTGGCCAAGC
>JAFWPT010000144.1 GCA_017509375.1 Bacteroidales bacterium
ACCCGCTCTCGTTGCTCTTACGCGTCACGACCGCCTCGGTCGAGAAGGTCAGGAAAATATAGGAATAGCCGTTGAGGAACTCACGGCCCTCGAAAGGATCCCGGAATTTCCCTGTAGCCATCAAGGCATCGTGCAGATAATGGGCTCCTGCATAGCAGAGTCCATTCAACTTTCTCATACCTTCAGGTCCCATGAGAGACAGGTAAACCGTACACCAAAGAGCCATCAGGGACTCGTTGGAGCAAATATTGGAAGTAGCCTTCTCCCGGCGGATATGCTGTTCGCGGGCCTGCAGGGTAAGCACAAACGCACGGCGGCCCTGAGCATCGGATGTCTGTCCTACAACCCTGCCGGGGAGCTTTCGCATCCATTCACTGCGGCAAGCCATAAAGCCCACGTACGGCCCACCGTAACACAGGGGAATGCCGAGACTTTGCCCGTCTCCAACTGCTATGTCGGCGCCCCATTCGGCCGGCGACTTCACCACTGCGAGCGCGGAAGGGTCACAGTACTCCACCAGAAGAGCCCCGGCATCGTGGACAAGTCCGGAGAGGCCAAGGTGGCTCTCTATTATACCGAAGCGGTTGATTGAAGGCACGATAACGCCGGCAAGGTCCAGCGTGCCTTCCGCTACCGCCTCCTGCACTTCCCATGTCTCCACCAGATTGATGCCGGAATAGCGGGCGTAAGTGCGAAGAGTCGCAAGCACATTTGGCAGCAGGGCTGATGAAGCCACTACGGTGTTGCGCTTGCGGGTACAGGCAACGCACATCCTCATAGCTTCCGCGGCGGCAGTAGGGCCGTCGTACAAGGAAGCGTTGGCCACGTCCAGTCCGGTAAGGGCGCAAATCATACTCTGCCACTCGAATATGTAGCGCAGAGTGCCCTGGGAGATTTCACACTGGTAAGGAGTGTAGGCTGTAAGGAACTCGGAACGGGATGTTATATAAGGAATTACCGAGGGAGTGTAGTGGTCGTACGCTCCGTAGCCGACGAACACTTTCAGTTTGGCATCTTTGCCGGCAAGCGCCTGGAACCACGCACGAACTTCCTCCTCGCTCATTGCGGAAGGAAGGTCGTACTCCCCTTTGTGAATGAATTCGGCAGGCACATCGGAGTATAGCTCGTCCAGACTTTTCATGCCGATGCGGTCCAGCATCGTCCGGATATCTTCCTCCGTGTGAGGGAAATATGAAAAAGCTGCCATTTCTATTTGGTAATGCCGGAATATGCAGCGGCGTCCATAAGGGCATCAAGTTCAGACTCATCGCTCAGGCGGACCTTGATAATCCACGCTGCGTAGGCATCTTCGTTAACTTTTTCGGGAGCCGACTCGAGTTCTTCATTGACCTCTACGACGGTGCCGCTTACAGGGCTGTAAAGCTCACTGGAAGCCTTCACGCTCTCAAGAGCGCCGAATTCCTCACCGGCTGCCACTTCGTCGCCTTCGGACGGCAAATCTACATAAGTAATGTCGCCCATTTCGGCCTGTGCATAATCAGAAACGCCAATGACGGCTACTCCGTCCTCTACTTTTACCCATTCGTGGGACTCGCTGTAAAGGAGTCCTTCTATGACTTTGCTCATTATTTCTTGTAATTGGTTTTATAAAATCTTTTCTTGATAACTTCTCCGGGGAATACACGCTTGCGGATGCGAATCCATAACGGAGTTCCCAGTGCGGCGTATTCGCTTTCGACCAGGGCAAAGCAAAGACTCTTATCCAGGGAGATAGAATGGTAACCGGTAGTTACTACGCCTACCACGGTACCGTCTTCCAGCTCTACCGGGTAACCTGCGCGGGGTATGGCATTGTCTTTCAGCTCAATGCCTACCAGTTTGCGGGCCACGCCCTCCGCCTTCTGCCGCACCAGCTCATCTTTGCCTATGAATTCCGGCTTGTCCAGCTTGCAGAACATCGACAGGCCTGCCATCACCGGAGATATTTCGGGGCTGAGCTCGTCTCCATAGAGCGGCAAGCCGGCCTCGAAGCGGAGGGTATCACGGCATCCCAGACCGCAAGGAACCACTCCGTCTTCCAGTAAAGAAGCCCACATATCCCTGATATTGTCGGGGGCGGCATAAATCTCAAACCCGTCTTCCCCGGTGTAACCGGTACGGCTGACTATAATCCTGCCGCCGTCTTCGTCCTCGAGGTCATAGAACGTGTAGAACTCAAGTTCCCGCAGTTCTTCGATATCGAAGTAACGCACGAGTGCATCTTCCGCCCCGGGCCCCTGCAGGGCTATCTGCCCCCAGGACTCGGAATCGTCGAAGATTTCAACCTTGAAATCTCCGGCCTGCGCAAGCATCCACTTGTAGTCTTTCTCGATGTTGGCCGCATTCACGACCAGCAGGAATCCGCTTTCAAACTCCTTGTAGACAAGCAGGTCGTCCACTACCCCGCCGTCGGGATAGCACATCATACCGTAGAGAATGTGACCGGGCTCCAGCCCCCTCACGTCGTTAGTAAAAATGTGGTTCACGAAAGCCTCGGAATCAGGCCCGTCAATAAAAATCTCGCCCATATGGGAGACATCGAACATTCCGACGGCCTTGCGGACCGCATTATGTTCTTCAATGATGCCGGAATACTGAATGGGCATATCGAATCCCGCAAAAGGACTCATTTTTGCGCCGAGTGCGATGTGCTCCTCGTGCAAGCAGGTTGTTTTCAGCTCTTGGTCCATAGTTGTGTCAAATATACGGCTTTTAAAGCGCTTTTCCAAGAATAAAAGACGGGTCCGTATAGCTTTTTTCCAACTCTTCTATCTTTGCCAGTTCCGAGGGCTCCAGCAGCCGTCTGCCGTCACAGAAAGCATGCTCCAGCACTTTAGACAATTCTTCAACACTCAGCTGCAAGCCAAGTTCCCGGAGGTTGGCTACACGCTGGCGAACCGACTGGACTCCATGTTTTGCAAGTTTTTCCGCAGGTGGCGTAACTGCTTTTTCAAGCGCCTCAAAATCAACAGAATGCAACAAAGTACCATGAACGATGCTCCCATAAGTCAAATTGAAGAAGGCATTTCCGGAAACTTTGGCCCCTCCCACAAGGATATCGTTGTGGGCAGTCCGCACCGCATCCATTCCCAATAACCTCAACACTGCTGCAAGCTTCTCCAGAAAAACCGCAAACACGGCTTCCACCCCTTTGTCTTCGGTAATGTAGGACAGCATCAAATTGCCCATATCCGCGTAGACACAGCCTCCTCCGCTTTTCCGGCGCACGACATTCACACCATGTTCCCGGCAGAATTGCAGATTCACCTCGGAATTGAGGTCCTGGTTACGGCCGATTATTACCGTAGGGGCAACGCGCCAAACAAAAAAGCCGCAGCCATAAGCCGCAGCCACATACTCCTCCATCGCCAAATAGAAGGTCAAAGGCCTATCAACTGCATCGGGGACAGCGATGTATTTCATTACTGAAGCAATTTAAGATCTTTCTTCAATATCATCTTGGGCTCCATCATCGACACTTTCTGGAAAAGACGGATTCTGTTTCCCAGCGACAGGAACACCTTGTCTTCATGCTTTCCCTTTCTCCACCACTTGTAAAAACCCACAGGGTCGTTTTCGTAAGGTATCTTGGCCAGTATGCCTGTGGAATAACCCGGATAATCGATAATAAGCTGAAGCCCCATGAATCGTTTATAATACTCGGGGTCGGCTCTGCGAAGCTTGCTGACAAGAGGGTTAAGTACCTCAAAACTATCAACTTGCAGCACCTTTTCCTTAACTATCATCTGATGGATGCGGACAGGGTCGGCATTGAGCCAGGCCCCGACTCTCATTGTAACAGGGCCTTCATCGGTGTCGAGCGTCAGCTCGTCCATCGAGTAATAAACCTTCTCCGGATCAAGAGGGAACAGTTCCGCCGTTTCCATCAAAAAAATGCTATTCACAGGTGTACAGTGGGCAAATTTAAGAATTTTTTTTTAGATTTGTTCAAGTTATGAACATATTTATTAACATCAGCGGCGTTTTTAAAGAAGAAGCTTGCTCACTTCCGGAATCCCTGTCAGTAGGGTTGGAGGGCACTGAAGGAAGCTGCTGTTACTGTTCAAAGGAAGCCGAGGCCGTAATCAGGGAAGCGATAGCCTCCCTTCCAGTACAGGCAGTGCACTGGATAGACACAGGAGACTATCACTATATCAGCAAGTTTTGGATGGAAAAGATTACCGAGCCCTTTGTCCTGGCGCTTTTCGACAAGCATTCCGACGATAAGGACAGTGCCTTCGGCGGACTGCTCAGCTGCGGAAACTGGGTGCGGCGCGCCCGCGAAGAACTTCCCCTGATGAAGGCAGACTATCTCAATATCCGGGATATCCCCGGAGACCTGCCCGTCTATCTTTCCATAGACATGGATATAATGCCCCGGCAATTTGCCCGTACCGATTGGGACCAGGGGCAGAAGAGCCTGGATGAACTCCTTTCGGATTTGGGCACAATTGCATCGGGGCACCGAATCCTGGGCGTCGATGTATGCGGAGGACTTACAATCGCCAAGGGTGCCAAAGCCGAAGACCTCTCGGTTAACTCCAGGACAAGACAGATTATCGCTGCTTACTTGTCCAGCTGGAATATCACCTGCTCCCAGTCTTCCAGGCCCAGCAAAGCCTGAGCCTTTTCCATGTCCAGAGTCATGGAGATATCCATAAGATCCTCATCTTCAAAGCTATAGCCAGTAGCCGCTATCATTCTCCCCATCAATACAGTCCTCAATACCTCCCCATCTTTCATAATTGACAAGGTAAGTTTGTCATCTACCTGACGAGGCAACCTTATACAGCAATCGTTCGTGCCTTCAGCAAGTACCGGATAGCAATTGAATACTCCTTCATAAGGTGCGGCGTACATCAGGTCATAGCCTCTCACGGTACCGCTGACGCATATTCCGGAGTTTTCAGGAAGATTCAGGATGGTGAGATTTAGCCTGGCAAAATTCTTATGCAAACTGAGGGGGCAGTCGCAGACATCCCCGTCCAGTTCTTTCTGCTGGCTGCAGCTGTAAACCTCATCGCACTCATTGTCGTACTTTATATCCAGCTTTTCGCCGGGCAGAGGGCTCATAGACGTTATTCCGGTGAATACCGTAACTACCGAAGGCCGCCGCTTCACAAACAAACGGCACTTGCCGCTTTCGAAGTCCTCTCCGCTGAGCATACCCTGTTTCACCACTTCCCCATCCTGAACAACGGACACCAGCACGTTCCCGTCTGTCTTGAGCGCTTCTTCAGGGCGGACAATCAGTTCGCAGGGACATACGCTGCGGTTCTCCTTGACCGAGCACGAGCCGAGAGACAAAGCCGCAGGCAGCAATGCCGAAAGAATAATAATTGATTGTCGCATCGCCCTGCCGTTTACATTTCGTACTGCACTTCCGTTTCCTCAGGGAGGATGTTAAGCCTTGAACACAATACGTCAACATAGGTACGGTCCGAACCGTCTTCTCCGGTATAGCGTTGAACCTGGAGGCGCCCCCACAGATGCACAGCACCTCCTCTGGTAAGTTTGTCCAGGTTCTGCACGTTCTTGCCCTCGAACGCAGTCACATTGTGCCACTGGGTTTCGATGACCGGCTCCCCCAGCTTATTCTTGTACGCCCTGTTGGTAACAAGGGTGAATTTTGCCATCTGCCTGTCATTGATGTACTGCAGGCGCACGTTGCCCACTATTCCGAGCAACTCGATTTTGTTAATCTGTTCCATAGAGTTCTTCATTATCTAAGTCTTTTGGCGGGTTTCCCGGCGGCTTCGGCCTTCGACCCGGATGCAAAGGAAAAGCATTATTCCCTAATAACTGCAAGATATGAACTGCCAGGCCTGATTATTTATGATTCTTATTGTTCTCCCTGCCTTCCAGTAAAAATCCGGCATCTGTTTTTTTGTCCGCAAATTGTTCTTTATCAGAAAGAATCAGCAAAATCTAATTTACGTTTTTTAGACTTCCTTGCACTTGTTGTCCGCGCTGACGATATTTGGGCCATGTATAAAATCGAACCAGCTGACGAACCGCGTCACTGCCTTGAGTGTGGAGAACCGCTCTATGGCCGCACGGACAAGAAATTCTGCACCACTGCCTGCAAGAGTAAATACCACGGGCAGATTCGCAGCATACACAACAGGCTCTACAACAGCACAATACAGAGCCTTGACCGGAACTATTCCATACTAGGGCAATTATTCAGGCTCAAGACTTCCACCTGCCCCATGCCGGAACTTCTGAACATGGGATTCTGTCCGGACTGCGTGACACACTGCGTCAGGAAAAAAGGAAAGCACCTGGAATACAGGTGCTTCGACTTCATCTA
>JAFWPT010000145.1 GCA_017509375.1 Bacteroidales bacterium
AACCCAATCCATTTACGGGCGGGATAAAAGAAGAGGGCGATCCGGTCGGATCGCCCTCTTTGGCGCAAAGGCGGGGCCGTAAGCCGCTTTCTGTTTTTGAATCTGCCATTTATCTTCGCAACCTACCCCCCGGCATCAGGCGGGCCGCCCTCAACTGCCGGTATATTTGGTCTTGCAGACCCTGGTGCCGTACCCGCATGGCATCGCTGCCATACGTCGTGAGCTCTTGCCTCGCGTTTTCACCCTTGCCCTTGCGGGCGGTCGTTTTCTGTTACGGCTTGCGTAAAGTTACCTCCACCTGCGCTTTCCGCAGCAGGGTGCCCTGCTCTGTCCGGACTTTCCTCAGCATTGCTGCCGCGGCAGATCGTCCCACCTTAAATCTCACAAATTTAGTAATTTTTTCTATATTTGTAAAATATGTTAACGGATAACAGACTCAAGATTTTCGTCGCCGTGGCGGAGACCGGCGGCTTTACATCCGCGGCACATAGTCTCAAGATGAGCCAGCCGGCTGTGAGTCAATGTGTAGCACAGCTTGAAGAAGAGGCTGGAGGGGCTTTGTTCCTGCGTGTAAAAGGGGGCGTCGAACTAACTCCGGAAGGACGTCGTTTTTATGAGTATTCCCTCCGCATCCTGTCCCTTTACGACAGCCTCGCTTCGGAACTTGCCGGGAATGGCAGCCTGCCCGAAACCACCCGTCTTCCGATTGCCGGAGGGCGCTCTGTAAACATATCTGTGCACGATTCCAAAATTGAGATTGATTTAAATTAAATTATTAGTATCTTTGCGCACCCTTTTAAGTTGAACTAATACTTTTTTTATGGGAAGAAATGAAGAAATTGCTTTTACTCTTCGCAGCTTTGCTGCCATGCTTCCTTGCGCATTCGCAAGAGGCTGAGGGGAACGGCAAGTATGCCGATTTCCAGCTTATTCCGCGTTTTGATTTCAATCCTTATTTCACACCGGGACAAAGCGGTGACGGATCGAGCGGATATTCATTCGGCAATTCTTCAATCTATACGCTGGTGGAAGGTGCCTTCTCCGAGAACGTATCCTTTACATTCAGCAACCATTGGCTTTCCACTACCTATCCCGGCTGGGAGGATACTAAGGCCCTTTATACCAACACCCTCTATTCCAATTCGAACAATTGGGTGGATTTTGCCAATTTCACCTTCAGCTTCGGAAACTGGGAGTTTACTCTCGGCAAGGACTGCCTTGCGACCGGCGGCTTCGAGTATGACGACTGGGACGTGGATGTAGATTACATGTTGGTGGGCGACAAGGTACTTATGGCCTCCAACCTCTGGTACAACCTGCCGGTTTACCAGTGGGGCGGGAAAGTCGGCTACAACATAGGCGAGCATACGAATCTGGCCCTGCAGATGGCAGGTTCGCCTTTCGGCGAGCGTCCTTTTGCGAGCGGGCTTTTCACCTATTCTTTGCAGTGGAAGGGCAATTACGGTATTTTCTCCAACATCTGGTCCGCCTCCGCCATCCAGAAGGCAGACCGCAGTTTTGACTGGCTGTTCGCCCTCTCCCAGCAAGTGGAGCTGGGGAACTTTACCGTCGGTTTCGACTGGTACAACGTGTCCGATGTGGATTACAACGATGATGATTGCCCCTGCGGACTTCTGCCCGGAAGCACTTTCCGTCCCCGCATAGCCTATTCTCCTCTGGACTGGCTGGAGTGCAAGCTCGTGGGCAACCTGTACACGGAACCCGGCAGCGGTCTCACCGATTTCAACCTTGGCGCCGCTTTCCACTTTTTCCCCATCGAAACTATCCAGCTTCACACCGTGGTGGGCTGGGACATGGCTACCAAGGCTGTCAGCGCGATGGCCGGAGTCAAGGTCAACTTCACTTTCCTTTCGCTCTAAGAGATGGCAAAAGACTATATCATCGACATACAGCACCTCAGCAAGTCCTTCGGCGGCGTAAAGGTGCTGGACGACATCAATTTCTACGTGCGCAGGGGAGAGTTCGTAACCCTGCTCGGCCCCTCAGGATGCGGCAAGACTACCTTGCTGCGGCAGATAGCCGGCTTCATCGCGCCCGACGAGGGCCATATCCTGCTGGAAGGCAAGGATATCTCCGGCATCCCTCCCTATGAGAGGCCGTTGAATACGGTTTTCCAGCGCTATGCTCTTTTTCCTCACCTTGACGTATATGACAACATCGCTTTCGGCCTGAAACTCCAGAAACTCCCGCCCAAAGAGATAGAGGTCCGGGTGAAGAAGATGCTGAAGATGGTATCCATGACCGACTACGAAGACCGTTCGGTGGATTCCCTTTCCGGCGGACAGCAGCAGAGGGTGGCCATTGCCCGCGCCCTCGTGAATTATCCGAAGGTGCTTCTGCTGGATGAGCCCCTGGCTGCTCTCGACCTCAAGATGCGCAAGGATATGCAGCTGGAACTCAAGGAGATACATAGGAAGATGGGAATTACCTTCATATACGTAACCCATGATCAGGAGGAGGCCCTTACGCTTTCCGACACCATAGTGGTCATGAATGAAGGAAAGATTCAGCAGATAGGCACCCCTATCGACATCTACAACGAGCCCGTGAACTGCTTCGTGGCGGATTTCATCGGAGAAAGCAATATCCTGAAGGGCAGGATGATACGGGACCGCCGGGTGGCTTTCATCAAACACGAATTCGATTGCGTGGACGAGGGCTTCGGCGAGGATGTGCCCGTGGATGTGGT
>JAFWPT010000146.1 GCA_017509375.1 Bacteroidales bacterium
AATGGCGTGACCGCCCTTGACGTCCTGGAAGTACTGGTTCTTGACCTTGGCAATCTTGACGGCATCGATGCAGGACCAGATGCTGAGGCCGAGTTGGGCCACCATAACACCTCCGACGGCTGCGAGGTAGCTACGAGCTTTGTCTTTGTTGGCATCGGGAATGTTCCATTTGCCATCGGCATCTTTTTCAATCAGGTCAACAACATTTTGTGCAAAAAAGCTTTGAGCAGCACCAAGCGCGACACTGGAGCCAAGGAATGCCCAGCCGCGGCCGGTCTCTTTCATGATGAGTTGTCCGGTGCCAGGGGCGCCGAAGGATTCCAGACCAATCCAGAATACGGAATAGGGATCCACGTCGCTCTTGGCATAGTCTGATGCCTTGTAGTAGTTCTTGAGCTCGCTGTAAGAAGCGCTCTGGGGGATTCTCTGTGCAAAGACAGAGGTGCAGGCTGTAGCCAGCACGATGATGGTAAGAATACGTTTCATGATAATATTATGTTTATGGTGCTTATTTTGAGCAAACCGCACGCACGGTACAACCCATGCATACGTATTGGACGTTCCAGGCGGGGATGTTCATGAAGCGGCCGAGGTTGATTGCGAAATTGTCCGCATCCTCATCGCGATTTGCGGTCCAATAATATGGCCGTCTGCCTTTGTCTTTTTCAAGGTTCATGTTTGTTCGCTGTCCGGCTGCCGGGAGGAAGATGCTGTTCCCATTTATCTTGCTTGTTATTCTCCATCCTCCTGGAGTCTCTGCTGTCCAACTGTCAAAGTCTGACGGTTCCATCACCCAGGTGCATTTTTCCATGAGTTCCTCAAACTCTTCCGTCGTGGGCATCCTCCATGAACCACCCCACTTCACGTGGGCGACATCGTATTTGTCTTTAAGAATCAGCTTGTCATCATAGAGATCCGATAGGGCGGCGTCGCGCGAGGCGTCATCTGTTCCTATTCCTTTAAACACCTCATAGCTGTCCCAGTCGTAATAGACATCGTCTGCTTTGTCGGAGATCTCTCCCCAACCGTAATACTTCCCAAAGTCCTTCTCTTTGGTAGCACCAACATTGACGCTGGCCCACTTTACGCTCAATCCAAGGTCAACAGCGTATTGGTCATAAGGGTTCTTGTCTTCGTCGGCTCCTTTTTTCGTACAGGAAGAAAATAAAGTAGCCGCGCATGCAACTACGGCAAAAAACAATAAAAGTTTCTTCATGTCATATAGTGTTTAACGGCTATTGTATCGGGAATGTGTAATAAGTATCCGGGAAAGGTTCGTCTTTCTTCCCGGAAAGCATCAGCCGCTTGGAAAGGCTCTTTTTTGCTGCACTGACTTCTGCTGTCTTGACAGTCTGCTGCTGTCCTTCTACGTTGAACTGGAGGGTGGCGCCGTCGGAGCGGACATCGATGGTTACTGGTGCGCCCATGATCATCGGCAGGTTCACGTCGTCGTGACCTGCAGGGAAACCACAGAGGATGGGAATGTTGTATTTCACAAGGTACTGGCGGAGCATTTCTTCACAATTATCGAAGGTGAAATCCGTTCCGCAGTCGGTGAACTCTCCCAGGATAACACCTTTGCAGCGGTCCAGGACACCGTTCATCGCCAGAATATTGAACTGGCGGTCGATATTGTGCATGGATTCCTCCACCTCTTCGATAAAGAGGATGAGGTCCTTGCCCAGGGTGGCATCGGCCTGGGTGCTCAGGTTGGGGGCAAAAGTGCAGATGTTGCCGCCCACGAGGATCCCGCTGGCCTTGCCCGTGATGTTCTGTGGATGGGCCGGAACTTCATATCTGGGTACTTTTCCCAGCAGGATATCCCGCATAAGGAGGCTGGTCTTGTCCGTGCCGCCAGCCGCCAGGAAAGAACTCATCGTTCCGTGGATGCTCATCACACCGGCGCGAGTCCAGAGTCCGTGAAGCGTTGTGATATCGCTGAAACCGACTATCCATTTGGGATGGGCCGAGAGTTCCGACAGTTTAATTTCATCAATCAACTGGATAGTTCCATATCCGCCCCGGTTGCAGATGATGGCTTTGATGGTAGGGTCATTGAGCGCCCAGCGGATATCGCTTACGCGCTCTGCGACAGTTCCGGCGTAACGTCCGTCAACCACCTTTCCCACGTTGGGACCAACGACGGGCTCCAGGCCCCAGCTGCGAAGGACTTCTGCCGTCTTCTCCACGTTTTCCATGGGAGTGAAATAGGACGGGGAAATAAGGGCGACCTTGTCTCCGGCCTTGAGGTATTCAGGTTGTTTGCAATTGAGCACCACCTCCGGTGAGTCAATAGGGTCGTCTTTGGTACAAGCTCCCAAAGATGAGAGGAGAAGCCCAAGAAGAAGTAATCTGCTGTATTTCATGTTTATCGTTTGTCTACAATGGTCGCATTGGGATAAGCCGCGGAGTCGAAGGTGACGCTTTCCTCAGTAACACCGAGAGCATAATTCTCGATGCTGAAGGTGAAGAGCGAAGCTTTTGCACGGAGGCAGATGGGGAGATACGTGGCCTTTGACACGGTGAGTTCCATCTTCTTGGCGTCGTCCTTGTTTTTGTTCGATTTCAGCTTATTGCAGACGATGTACCAGGCGTCGGCCGTTTCTTTTTTGAGTGTCAGCTTGTAACCGTCGGCAATGTTGTCGAAGGCCTTTGTGTCCGAGTTGTCGCTGCTGGAGGAAGCCTTGTTCTCTATGGTAATCTCTCCGGTCCGGTTGTCGTAGGTCCACTTTGTAGTGGCATCGGACCAGGAGGTGGAAGATTTGTCCTTGCCGGTAATCTGTGTTTTCATTTTGTCGCCAAGGACCATATTATGCGAGCAAACGGTACCTACGATGGGAATCTTCATATTGAAGTCCATTGAGAAACCTTCGGCAGAGCCACGGTCCATTTCAGCTATCATTCTTTCAACAATTTCTTCGGGGGTCTGTGCGAAAAGAAATGAGCCCGAAAGGAACAGAGCTGCAAGGGCAGCAAAAAGGTATTTTACTCTCATACGCTACAGTTCTGAAGGATAAAGTTTACCATGGAATTTCAGACCTCTGAGGAGAGAGTTGAAGTCGGACTTTGCGAGGTAAGCAACACGCTGATAGCCGTCCCGCTCTATGACAAACTGGAGCTGGTTGGTCAGGAGGGGCTGGTGCCTGTAAACCTGGACGGTCTCGGTCTCTTCCGTGGGGAAGAAGGGCTTGAAGCTGCCCTGGATCTCCCGCATTGTTCCCTTGGGCTCTTTGTAGAGGGTTTTAAGTTCTTCCATAGCTGCAACAGCGTCGGTGATGTTGTTTCCAAGGGGGATGTAAAGGCGATAGACCGGATCAAGTTCAATCTGGACAATCTTGTCTCCGATTCCCATATTGCCAACGTGAAGGAAATAGCGGTTTACTCCGTCAAGGGGGATATTGACGACATCCACCGTCTGACCGGTGTTCTCGTTTTCAAGGGATACAATCTCCTTGACTACCGGTAGTTTGGATGTTTGGGCAAATAGGCCCGTTGTGCACACAAGTGCGAAGAGAATGGATGTTAATCTTTTCATAAATACTATTGTGCCTTGTTATCTGTTCAACGAGTTTATATTACGGTATATTACGGTCGTGTGAAGTAGCCTGTATCAGGATTTGCCATTGTGGCGCTAACCTTGGAAGAATCATACGCAACAGCTCCTTTCAGATTCTTACAGTCATAGAACATCCCTGACGATGCCGGAATGCTGAAGTTCCACGTCTGGCCGCAATAGATAGTGGCCAGGTTATTGCACCCGTAAAACATCTGCCTTACGTCTGTCACCTTGCTCATGTCGAATCCGTCCACATTGATTGAAGCAAGTTTCTCACAATTCCCAAACATTCCATTCATAGATGTCACTTCGCTGGTGTCAAGGTATTCGATACCTTCGATGGTCGCCAGTTTGTAGCACCCTGCAAACCAGTATTGGCATTTTTTAGGGCGGACAGAGGCAAAGCTGGGGTCAAACACGACGCGTGTTGCATAGTTACTACTATAATCAAACCATTTCGGGTTGGTCATTAGTGAAAGGTTGGTCACGTCT
>JAFWPT010000147.1 GCA_017509375.1 Bacteroidales bacterium
CAGGTGATGTTCACGGTTCCTATTTCAACCGTTCTTACGTGAACGCCAAGCTGCGTCCCAGCCTGATGTCTGTAAAGTATTATGTTGACAGTCTCAGGGCGGCCGCCGGTCCGGAAAATGTGCTGTTGCTCGATGCCGGTGATTGCCTGCAAGGGGATAACGCTTCTTACTATTTCAATTATGTGGCTACTGACAAGCCGCATGTTTTCCCTCGTCTTGCAGCGTATATGGGCTACGATGCATGTACTGTCGGCAACCACGATATTGAAACCGGGCATCCGGTCTACGACCGTGTCAAAGCGGAATTGGAAGGTTTCGGTATTCCATGGCTGGCGGGAAATGCATATACGGAAGACGGGGGAAATTATTTTCCCGAATATACCTTGATTCAAAAAGGAGGACGGCGCATCCTGGTCGCCGGATACAATAATTCCAATATCGACAGCTGGCTTTCACCTGAACTGTGGAGTGGCATCAAGCACGAGTCGCTGGTTCCGCTTGTGCGGCAGAGGGTTAAAAAACTGCGTAAACAGTTCAAGCCTGATGTCACCGTGGTGGTGATACATTCCGGAACGGGGAAGGGCGACGGATCATCCAGGGAAAGTCAAGGCCTGGATATTTTCAAATATCTGAAAGGCGTTGACGTGTTGGTTACAGCACATGACCATCAGCCTGTATGCATGGTCTCGGGCAATGGCAAGTCGGTACTTGTGAACGGCGGTGCACGTTGCTCTAACGTAGGGCATGCCGTATTGCATTTCCAGAGGGGAAAAGTCAAGTCACGCCAGGTGGAAATAGTAAGGATGAACAAGCAGAAAGCAGATGAAGCGATGGTTAAAGAATTCGAACCTGAATTCTTGGCTGTCAAAGACTTTACTTTGCGACCTGTAGGTCAGTTGGAGGTTCCCCTCATCACTCGGGATGCTTATAGCGGCATGTCTTCATACATAGATTTGCTGCATACCGTGCAACTGCTTTCTTCCGGAGCCCAGATTTCCCTTGCCGCTCCTCTTACCTACAACGGACGGGTTCCTGCCGGCCAGCTGGTCTACAACGATATGTTTACTATTTATCCGTTCGAGAATCAGCTCTATGTGCTGAAGCTTAGCGGAGCCGAAATCAAGGGCCTGCTGGAGTATTCGTATGCCAATTGGATCCAGAATGACCCGGAACACATACTGCTTATAAAGAATGCTCCGGATGCCCGTACAGGCGCTCTCCGGTGGTCTTTTGTGAGCAGGAGCTACAATTTCGATTCGGCCGCCGGAATCAATTACACCGTCGATGTCACTAAGCCTGCCGGCTCGCGGGTGAGCATCACCACACTGGCTTGCGGCGAGCCGTTCGACGAGAATGCAACGTACACTGTAGCAATGACTTCGTACAGGGCAAACGGGGGCGGCTCATTGCTCACGGAAGGGGCAGGCATCCCTCATTCCCGGCTTGGCGGGAGGGTTGTGTCAAGATATCCGGAAATCCGTGACTTGCTTTACAAGATGATAAAAGCCAGCGGCACTATAGGACCGTCTGAAATCAGTAACAGGGAGGTCCTCGGGAGCTGGAGATTCGTTCCGGAATCAGTAGTGGCTCCATTGATGAAGCAGGATTTGCAACTATTGTTCTAAACGCCGCCATTCAGCCGGAGTGTAACCGGTGATTTCTTTGAACTGACGCCTGAAATTGCTTTTGTCGGGGATGCCGACGGATTCACCTACCAGCACTGTCGGCATTTTCCTGTCTTCTCTCATTATGCGCTCGGCTTCTTCTATACGCAGCTCCCTGCGCCATCTGGAGAAGCTTTTGCCGGTTTGAAGATAGAAAAACTGCCCAAGCTGTTCGGACTTCAGGTTCAAGCTGCGGGCGACATCTTCCTGGCTGAGGTCTTCAGTCCACCCTTTTTCTTTTATCCACTTGTCGATTTTGATTCTGGTTTGTTCCTGAATGTAGTCTTTTTGTGTTTCGAAAGACAGATCGGAAGCTATCCTTATTGAGATTCTTCCGAAAAACGCGGCGATTCGCCGTTTAATTATGTTTTTTTTCATAAATTTGTTGGATAAATTTAGATTAGTATGTTTGAGAATCTTTCCGAGAGATTAGAACGGTCCTTCAAGATTCTGAAGGGCGAAGGTAAGATAAGTGAGATAAATATAGCTGAGACCCTGAAGGAAATTCGCAGGGCGCTTCTGGATGCGGATGTTAGTTACAAAGTTGCTAAGGAATTCTGCGACAATGTGAAGCAGAAGGCCATTGGCGCTAATGTCCTTACTGCCGTGAAACCCCAGCAAATGATGGTGAAGATCGTGCATGACGAGCTTGCCGCGTTTATGGGCTCGGAGCACTCGGAACTCAACCTGAAGAACACTCCCGCAGTTGTGCTGGTAGCCGGTCTTAACGGCTCAGGTAAAACCACTTTTTCCGGTAAACTGGCATTGTATCTAAAGAGCAAGAAAGGCCGTAAGGTGTTGCTTGCCGCGTGCGATACTTTTCGTCCGGC
>JAFWPT010000148.1 GCA_017509375.1 Bacteroidales bacterium
GGCTGGCTTCCAGCATCCTGCCGAGGAAGGTGACCTCGTCGCCGTTCTTAAGTCCCCGGGTGCTTTCGAAAACCTGTACAGAAGCCTTATCGCCTGTGACTTTGATTACCTCGGCAAGCAGTTGGGTACCGCCGAGATTGATGTGGCAGAGCTCGTTTTCGCCAACCGGACCGTCAACCTGGACGGTTACCAGGTTGGAAACTATGCCTGTCACTTTTCCTTTAGTTACCATATTATCGTGTATTTCTTATTTCTTGAACAAGTGTACGGAACATACGGCGGCCGGTTTCCGGGTCGAGCCTGTTCCATCTGTCGCTGATCATCAGCTTGGTTACAAAAGCCAGGATCATATCCAGATCAAACAAATGAAGACTGGTAAGTTCTTCTGCTTTGCCCCACATCAGCCGGTCCATCCCCCGTTCGCGCTCCAGGATATCGGTCTGCTCCAGGACAGCCATGACCGAAGGCTTTTCTTCGAAATCGTAACTATCCTCAAACCCGTTATCCTCTGTGCCTGGCATAGGCATGATATCTGTTGCTTCCGGACGCCCCAAAGCATGGTTCAAGTATTCCACCTTGGTGTTGCGAACCATAAGGTCGAAGCGGAAATACTCACGGATAAAGGTGTTGCGGCTGCCAAGCGCCCTCTCATAAAATGCCTTGTCCAACCTTTCCCGGTCAGAGCAGCCGTCTATTACAAGCTGCACAAGGGAGGCGTCGGAAGGGGAGCACTGGCTGAGGATAAACCCCGTCAATACACCGGCATCCAAAATACCGGAATCTTTCCCGAACTCGGGAAGGGACGCGATTATGTACTCGTAATTATTCACCGAACAGGAGTTTGCGAGTTACCGGACGGAGGAATTCCGCTATGAGTTCATTGAAGGCTTTGTCGGTGAAACTTATATAATAGCTTCCGTCCTTTGGTCCTATGGTGAAGCCTCCGGACATTTTCCTGGAGAAGGAAAGCTCGACCGGGGAAGCCAAGGCCTTCGAAAGCTCCGCATTCACCCAAGGCTCGAGCTTGGCTTTCAGAGACTCCGGCAAGACCAGGGCGATATCGGCGCTTTCACCTGCACTGAACCTTTCAGCTACAGCACGTATGATTTCCTTAAGAAAATCGGGATCGGATGTAGCAGTCTGGGAAGATGCCTTGGCAACGATGACATTTTCTATGCTTTTGCGCGTAGCCTGAAGAGCCTGGGCGGAAGCCATCCGTATATCAGCTTCTGCCTTGGACTTAAGTTCATCGGCTTGCCTGCCGGCTTTGGCAATAATATCGTCGGCTTCTGCTTTTGCGTCTGCCAATATTCTGGCTGCCTGTCCGCGGGCTTCAGCAAGATAGCGGTCACCCTCTTCCCGGCCCTTTGCAAGGCCTTCATTGTACAGCTGTTCGGTTAGTTCCTGTAATTTGTTCTGCATAGTGATGTTTTAAATGTTCAAATATACTCATTTTTTGCTTCAAGAGCAAAAAAAGAAGATGGCCGGAAGCCATACTTCCAGCCATCTTCAGTTGGTATACAACACCTTATTGCAAAACAGGGTATCCGTTATCCATATGCCACAAGAGCAGAGGAAGGGGAGACGATGCCGTTTTCGCAAAAGCATTAAGGGGGTCTATCGCCGAGCCCGAGCGGAAATCCGAGTCAGACAAGGCCTGGTTGCCGCTGAATACAACATTAGACATATCCGGGCCTGCTCCCAGCACTCCGTCGTCTATAGTGAAACAGTTCTTAATAGAGATTGATGCCTTGTCGGGAAGGGAGCCGTAAATGCTTCCCACCTTTGCAGCCCCGGCATTGACGTTTCCTCCGATAAAGATGGAATTGTTGACCAGGCTGCTTACGGAATTCACTATCTCTATAACCCCGGTAGAGGACAGGGATGCGTATCCCACTACACCTCCGATGGAAGGATGAACCATGGCTTTGTCGCATATAAGCAAATTCAAGTGGGAATAACAATTATAAATATATGCTTTGCTCCCAGCATCAGACAAACGCATCCAGCCGCAGATTCCTGCAGACATAGAGTCGCCCTTCGCAGGGTCACCTCCGGTATCGCAGGAAGTAGCCCGGACAGTTGCGTCCCTTACGCCGCTGTTTACAATGTAAAGATTGCCTTCCGAGTCGGGGTATGAATAACCCACAAGGCCGGCGACGCTATATGTACCAGTAACTGTAACCGACCCGTTTACGACGCATTTGGAAATAATGTTGTTGGCGCCGCCCTTGCAAATTGCGCGGCCTACCAGACCGCCCGCACCGTCGCCGCTCGCCTTGACCGAGGTCTTGCCGGTTACATTGCAGGAAATGATAGAGCCGGCATCAAGCCAACCGGCAATACCACCCACATTCTGGACTCCTGACACCTTGGTCTCGCCGGTTACGGTACACTCCGAGACCGTAGATTCATCGGCCTTCTTCATATAACCTATTATTCCGCCGACCAGATTCTTGGATCCGCTTATGACGCTTTGGCTTACTGTACAGGACCCCACGGTTGATTTTTCGAGCAAACCTATCAGTCCGCCGGTGCAATTATCCCCGCTGGTCACTTCACATTCCGACACTTCACAAGAGCTGACGGCCGAAGAAGCAACTACCCATCCGCCTATGGCTCCTGCATCTTCACCGTCGGCATTGATGTTTGATGACTTTGCGGAACAAGACTCGACAATCGCCCCCGTGGCTTTTCCCACAATGCCTCCGACTTCATTATCGGAAGAAATCTTGCAAGCATTTTTGATCTCACATCCTTTGATTACCGCATTGTCGTGGGCGTACCCCACAATACCGCCGGTGAAATCCTTGCTGTTCTTGAGGACTACGGAAGAAGCACTGCAGTTCCGGATTTCGCCACCTGACTGTTCAGCGACTATTCCGCCAAAGATACTGGCTGCAGATTCCATTTCGCTGCTCTCGATATGACAATTGTCGATGGTGCAATCCTCCGTATAACCAACTATACCGCCGGTGATTGGAAAGGAACCGGTATTTGACCGTCCGCTCACCGTGAGGTCTTTGAGAAATGCACCTTTTGCATAAGCGAAAAC
>JAFWPT010000023.1 GCA_017509375.1 Bacteroidales bacterium
ACATCACTTCCGTCGACGTTCCCATGTTCTACACCCCTGCAGGCGCTGTGCTCAACGATATCATTATCGACGGGAGCTGCTCTTTCAGCAAGACCACGGCCTATGGAGGTCACTGGGGGATCATCGCCAGGACGCTTGAGCCAGGCGAAATGAACAGGTGCGAGGTACATTGCGACTACAACTTCGACTACAAGGCTCCTTCGATATATGGTTACGGCGGACTTGTGGGCCGCACTACCGGCAGCCTGACGGACTGCAAAATGTTCGGAGACTTTGTCTATACACGCACAACCGCAGACAAGGAAACCGAGCGAATCTACGCAGGAGGTGTTGTGGGATTTGACAATGGCGGTTCGGCAAAAGGCTGCGTGATGAACGGAAATGTGGTTTTCAATCTTCCGGATGAATCTTATTGCCCTGTTTGTGAAACCTCGAATAAGTTTTATTGCATTGGTGGTGTGGTTGGTTATGATTCAGGGGCTGCAACAATCCAGAATTGCACGATGAACGGAGATCTTACATATAAAGATCACGTATGGAACGCATTCGTCGGCGGTGTGCTCGGTAATCATGAAGGAAGCTTGGTGGACAATTGCATTATGAATGGCAACCTGACAGCAGAACAGCCTTATGCAACTGTCAGTTATGAGCGTCTTTTCGTGGGTGGCGTACTCGGGCGATCCACTTCAAAAGTCACTAATTGCTCATCCGCCTCAGGGGCGGCAATGTCCATAGGTTCAATAGTCAATGCAATAAACGCCGGCGGAGTGGTCGGCTCTCTTCTTGGCAGCGCCGACGTTTCCGCATGCATCAACAACATGTCCGTCACTCAATCAGGTTATGGCTCAAAAATAATGTACATTGGTGGTGTCGTGGGACAGATATCGGCAGGAAAGATATCTGATGTACAGAATTTCGGGCCTGTGGCTGTCAATAAATTCAGCAGCGAGAGCGGCGGCACAGTGCGCGTAGGCGGCGTCATTGGTCAGTGTACAGTCGACATAGATGGCGGTACCATTACAGATAAAGTATCATCCATACACAATGCCGCACAGGTCTCGACCAATGCTGATGAAAGTTGCATAGGATACAGTCACGCAAATTTCGGAGGAGTAATCGGCGTTCTTAACGCCAATGCAAAGAACCTCACTAACGCCGGCAAGGTTTACATCGACTTCTCGAAGAATAAGGATGATAGCAATCTGATGAAATTCGTATCGGCCGGAGGCGTCATCGGACGTTTGACTGCAGCCAAGACCATTGAAGGATGCGTCAATGACGCTTACATCCAGTTCCGCTATTGGGGCACCGAAGCTAATAATGGACGGCTTGAGTATATGGGAGGAATAATCGGCTGTGTCCTCAGCTCCGCAAACAGCGGCGGACTTGCAGCGACCATAAAGGATTGTACCAACTATGGCTACCTTGGAGACTCTATCAACAATGCCAGTTATCCCAATCTCTCAAGTGTAGGAAAATGCGTCGGCGGGATTATAGGCGCGATTAGCGGATCTAGTGAAACGGATGTAGCGACAGTATCAAATTGCATCTGTAACTCTACCACCGCCAATACTTCTTCAGCCGGCTATTTTGGTGGCGTTATAGGCCGCATCCAATACACCACAGTTGACGGTTGCATCAATAAAACCAGTAGTAACGCTAAAAAAATCGGCGGCATTACTTCTCTTATGGCTGCAGGTTCAACCATTCAGAATTGCGTGGTCAAAGATTGCACATTAGAAGGATTCACAGAGTGCGGCGGTATTTCTGACGCATCAAACGGTACTAATTGTTCAATCTCTGGCAATAAGGTAGAGAATGTTACTTTTAAATCTTCTGGCTCTATTGGTGCAAGTGTCTTTGGAGCTCTTGCCAGAAACCCGGTTGCGGCGACTAACATTAGCAACAACGGCATCAGCGGTTCTTACACAAATGGAGGGGAAACTAAAGTCTTCTCAACCAGTTATGCTCCCTACACAGGAAGCGGTACGTTTACATGCACGGAAGACAACTACATCATTACTGAGTAGCCCGTTAACTATTTTGTCTTAAATCATGGGGCCGCCGGGAGAAATCATCGGCGGCCCCTTGTTTTATAGCTCGAAGTCAACCAATATCGGCCGGTGGTCGGAAGGCATCCTGAAGGTATCCACATAGGGACTCGGTTCGCCCTTATAGTTCCATTGGTCGTTGAGGATGAGACCGTTGACCACTTTCCCCATCATGGAAGGAGATA
>JAFWPT010000149.1 GCA_017509375.1 Bacteroidales bacterium
AGCGCTAGCTCAATTTTTGCAGAGCCTGCAGAGCAAGGTGGCCTGGGTACAATCCAGGACTTCCAACTCTACGAAATCCCCCGCACGATGCTCAGTATCGGGCCACACGCACATTTTATTGGAACCGGTACGGCCGCAGAGTTCTGAGGGGTTGCGCTTGGAAGGCCCTTCCACGAGCACTTCAAAGCGCTTGCCTACATCCCTCCGGTTGCTATCCAGCGAAAGCTTGTTCTGCACAGCGATGATTTCCTCCAGGCGGCGGGTCTTCACATCCTGAGGCACATCGTCGGGATACTTTCTTGCCGCCAGAGTGCCCGGGCGCTCGGAGTAATAGAACATATATGCCGCATCGAAGCCCACCTCCCGGAACAACGAGAGGGTATCTTCGTGATCTTTTTCCGTTTCCGAACAGAAACCTGCGATCACATCGGTACTGATGGCGCAGTCGGGCATGTAGCGGCGTATGGCAGCCACCCGTTCCAGATACCACTCACGCGTATAGCGGCGGCGCATTTTTTCCAGTATCCGGTCTGACCCGGACTGCACTGGAAGATGTATGTGGTGACAAATGTTGGAATGTGAGGCCATCACCTCAAGCACTTCGTCCGAGATGTCCTGGGGATTGGATGTAGAGAAGCGCACCCGGAGGCCGGGGCAACTCTCGGCTACCAGCCTGAGCAACGAGGCGAAATTGCAGTCCTCGTAATGATACGAGTCCACATTCTGTCCCAGAAGGGTAATCTCCTTGTACCCCCTGGACGCGCAGTCGCAAGCCTCGCGAACAATAGAATGGAAATCTCTGCTGCGCTCGGCGCCCCGGGTGTAAGGGACTACGCAATAAGAACATACGTTGTTGCATCCACGCATGATGGAGATGAATGCGGAGACCCCGTTCTTGTCCAGGCGCACCGGCACTATCTCGGCATAAGTCTCCTCCCTGGAGAGCTGGACGTTGATTTGCGGCATCCCCGGAGCCGCATTCTGCAGCAGCACCGGGAGAGACCGGTAAGCGTCGGGGCCGGCCACGATATCTACCTTGCCGCTTTCCAGCAGTTCTTCTTTCATCCTTTCGGCCATGCACCCAAGGATGCCTACCAGCACCCCGGGCCTGGACTTTTTCTGAAGGTTGAACTGCTCGATACGGCCATGTATGCGCTGTTCCGCGTTATCCCGTACAGAGCAAGTGTTCGCCATTATGACGTCGGCCTCTCCTATGTCCTCCGTGCGCTCATATCCGTGCGGCGCAAGCAGAGCGAACACCACTTCCGTATCGGCCACGTTCATCTGGCAGCCGTATGTCTCTATATAAAGCTTCTTCATTCTATTTTACCCGTATCTTGCGCCCTATGCTGAGGACAGTGGTAGGCTTGAGGCCAGAGTTTATGCTGCAGATGTGCGAAACTGTAGTTCCGTATTTCTTGGCGATGCCGGACAAAGTGTCGCCGGAACGGACGGTATGATATTTCATAGCTGCACGTTCCCTGGCAATGCGCTCTTCTTCCGCCTTTATCTGCTCCTCGCTCATATATATTTCTTCCTCCTCGTCAATAGACTGTGGCACATATTTGCTGTAGGGAGACAGATAACTGCGGCGCAATACGAAAACATTCTTACGCAGCGTACCGGTCTCGAAGTCCACAATCCACTGCGGATCGAAGGCGTGTCCCCGGTACCGGGTCTCGAAATGGAGGTGCGGGCCGGTGGAACGGCCTGTAGAGCCGCCCAAACCTATCAGGTCGCCTGCATGAACCCATTGGCCAGCAGACACGTCTATACGGGAAAGATGCCCGTAGAAGGTTTCCAGCCCGTTCTCGTGACGCACAATGATGAGGTTTCCGTACCCCTTGTGCCGCTCTGCCAGTCTCACCCGGCCGTCGAACGCACAATAGACCGGGGTGCCCGTAGGATACGGTATGTCGCAACCTGTATGGGGACGGCCGTGCCTTATCCCGTACTTGGAGAAAACCTTTCCCCTGTGCGGGCAGACGAAGCGGCTTACAGAATCGATAAGGCAAAGCGTAGTACGGTAGCTGATGCTGTCAAATGGCTCCCTTGTATAAGGATTCACTACATGCTCGTTCCAATACCTTGTAAACTGTTCATCTTCAGCCAGGGCCTCGACGTTCTTGATAAGGTACCAGGTATTGTCGTCCTTCAGCACTATGCGTATGCGCCTGTCGCCTACATCTATAGTATCCACCGGAGCTCCTATGCCCCTGGCGAACACGGTATATCTGTAATCGTCATCACCTGGCAAGGAAAGGCTGTCCGATGCAAAGGAAAGACTGTCCACCTGGGCATAGGCGGACAGACTTATCAAGCATAGTATCAGTACACAGAGACGTTTCATCAGGCCCTTGTCCCCCCGAAACGCTTCTCGATTATCTCCTGAACCTCAGCGATTTTGGCATGGAGGACTTCATCCGTAGTGGCTTCACAGATAAAACGGAGATAAGGCTCGGTGTTGGACGGACGGATGTTGAACCACCAGTCGGGATACTCGGCGCGGTATCCGTCGAAGTCCATGAAAGCATCTGGCTTGCAAGCTGCGAAGAAATGGTCGCGAACTGCATCCATAGCGCCCTTTTTGTCTTCCACACGGAAATTGATTTCTCCGGAGTTGCGGTAGCGGGTAAGCTTGTCTATCTCCCCGCTGAGAGAGCGTCCCTGCTTCTTCAGGGCCGACACTATACGCAGCACGATGATGGATGCCAGCATGCCGCTGTCGGAGTAGAAGAAATCTTTGAAGTAATAGTGGCCGGCAAGCTCTCCACCCCACAGACCGTCGATTTCACGGAGTTTGGGTGCCGCGAAGGCACGGCCCACACGCCAGGTATGCATCTCTGCGCCATAGTCCGCCAGGAATTCACCTACAGCCTTGGAACTGCGGATTTCCTGAAGCACCCGGGGATTCTTCGCCCCTCTCTCATCGCAGAAATAATAAGCCATAAGGGCAATTATTAAATCCGGGGCCACAAAACGGGCCTTGTCGTCCACGAACATCACCCTGTCCGCATCTCCGTCATAAATTACCCCCACGTCGGCGCCGGTCTTGCGGACCAACTCCTTAAGGGGCTCCACATTCTTGGGAATCAAGGGGTTGGGCTCATGGTTGGGGAAGCGGCCGTCCATCTCGTCAAAAATGAATGCGGCATCGTCGTCCTTGTAAATCTCCCTGGCGAAGAGGGTACTCATGCCGTTGGATAGGTCGAATGCGAGCTTGAGGTTGGAGTAATCCCCTTTAAACTTGCGCAAGAAAGCAAGATAGTCGGGCTTGATGTCAATCTCCCTGACAACGCCTTTCCTGGCTGCAGCGGGGGTGGGGCGGCCTTCGTCTATCCACTGCTTGATCTGTCCCAGGCCGGTATCCAGGCCCACGGGAAGGGCGTTTTCCCGGCTCACCTTCATACCGTTGTACTCCGGTGGATTATGGCTGGCAGTAATCTGCACGGAAGCCTTGTAGCCATAATTGGCCGTGCCGAAATAGACGAGCGGGGTGCTGCTGTAGCCTATATCATCTACATCCGCCCCGGCATCGGTGATGCCTGCAATCAGGGCATCGTGGACCTCCTGCCCGGAAAGGCGGCAGTCGCGTCCGACCAGGACTTTATCGGCCTTAAGAAGTTGAGGAAGGAAATAGCCTACCTTGTAAGCTGTCTCTTTGTCGAAATCCACGTTGTAGATTCCGCGTATGTCATAAGCGTGAAATGCTCCCATAATAGTTTTAGTATTTTGCCAAAGATAGTGAAAATCTCCGACAAAACACAAAAACCCAAGAGCTACAGATTCTTGGTCTTGTTGATAAGCCAGGAAGGATAGTTCGTGGTGATGCTGCGCAGATACTGGTACTCATTCAGATACAAAGCCACGTTGGCATCTGTATATACCGCACTGCTGTTGCCCGACTGCTTGTCCAGATGGAACACGCTGAGCTGCAGCCCGGCGTTCTTGAATTCCATAATAGTCCTGTATCCGGTGCCCTTGTCTTCGGAACCGCTGACACCAAGCGAGAAATGGTCGCGGGTACAAAGATTCGCCCAATTCGTATATCCCTTGTTCTTGAAGGTATTGGCGGAGATATTGCCCTTCATCCAACCGCAGGGGATACCGGCGTTCTTCATAGGCGTAGCTATCCTCTGCATCACTTGTTCGTAACTGGTGCAGATGAATTCCACGAAATTCTTGGCGCCCTTTTCTTCTATTATTTCCAGTGCTCTCAAAGCCGCTTTCGCAGGATAATCGTAATTCTCTTCCGGCTCGGTAATCATCTTGATATCAAGCCACAGCTTTGTCTTGCTCCCGGACTCCATGACTATATCCAGATACTCTCCGAGGGTGGGAATGCGCTCGTAATTCTTAAGCCTGGCGGCGTTTATAATTTGCGTGGACGTAGCCTCCCAGGGATGGAAACCGTTCACCTTGTCATTGCTGTCGGCATGGGCAACTATAACCTCGTTGTCTGAAGTCCAATAGATGTCACATTCGGAAGCATAGCAACCGAGGCCCATGGCATAGCGGAGGGAGGCTCGCGAGTTGTCCGGATACCCGCATTCAGTGGCGCCGCCGCGATGTGCCACTACCTTGTTCCCGGGATCCAGAGGAGCCAGCAATTCTTCCGTAACCAGGCCTTCCTGACTGGAATGGGGACGCACTATGAGGGTTATGGTACCGCTCGACTGCGCCGAAGCCCAGATCTGTGTGTCGGACGCCGCAGCATAAGCAGTCCCGTTCACCGTCAGGGCATCACAGACTACCGCTTTGAAATTACGCGAGTTAACACCGGCTACAGCTCCGGCGACAGCAGCCTGTACCGAGCCGTAATTGCAGTTCCCTTCCAAAGAAGAGTCCAAGTCCAGGTTACCGAAAAGGCCGCCTGCGCCGCAATAGCCGGCAGTGCCGGAAAGCAGGCTTACCTGCCCGTAGTTGATGTTCTCTTTGATGTAAGAACCTGAAGCGGCACCGCTGCTTTGCCCGAAAATACCTCCGGCATAGGCATAAGGCGAGGAGGAATGGATATTCTCCATAGTTACCGATCCCCTGTTGATATTGCCCTTAATTGCAATGTCGGTGTAGGGCATGTCCACGATGCCTCCAGCGGCACATCTGTGATAATTAGTATTGCCGACTGTGTTCACGCGCATATTCACGTTTCCGGTGTTAAGGCAGCCGACAATCTCTCTTGTGCCGGTGGTACCTTAGGTGAAGCCGGCGATTCCTCCCGCACTCTCCCAGGTAGATACGACGGAAGCTGAATTATCCAGCGTAAGCTCTCCGGTGTTGGTACAATTGCTCATAGCGCTGCTGTTCTAGGTACCGACTACCCCGCCCACACGGTTCACATTGGGCTTGTTGGCGCTGACGGAGCCCTCGTTCCTGCAGGAACTGAGCTGGCACCCGTGGTAAGTGTGGGCTGTGACTCCGCCTATTGCCAAATACCCGGCGGTGGCGTTCGGATTCGAGAACGAGACCGCCCCCTTGTTCTGGCAGTCGCTCACATTGTAATAGTCAGTATATCCGCTGACACCGCCGACACGCATAACCTTGCCGTTTCCTTTTGCAGACACGGAGGCTTCGTTCGTGCACCCGGATACAGTGCCGAAGGCGGAAGAAGAGCCCAAGGCGTATCCGAGCACCCCCGCCACCGAGGTATCAGCCGATATGGTGGAGGCGTTCTGGGAGACGGGACCGTAGTTGTTGCAGCCGGTGACAGTACTGCCGCAGGAGTCGCTGCCGACAACCCCGCCGACTGCACTGACACCAGGATTGACGGTACTCACATCTCCGTAGTTGCAGCAATCCGAGACCGTAGATTTTATGTCCAGGATACCGGCCACGCCGCCGAGTACGCTGGACACTGCAGTCGCGTCCGACGCCCCTGCCTGCCCGGTTACCGCAGCCAGGTTCTTGACGGCGCCATGATTGACGCAGGACGACAGGGAACCGCTGCTGTTCCAACTGCCTACTATACCGCCTATCCTGGTCTTGGACACGGCGTCCGAAGCCACTTCAACTGCGGCGAAATTCTCTATGTCAGTTAAGGAACTGCTTCCGGATGCCTTGGCTACTACTCCGGCGTAATACCAAGTATAGTTGTTGGCGGATGCAGAATGCCGTATGACGCTGCTGCCGTCGTACGAGACTCCGTCGGAAGAGCCTACTATGAGGTCCTTCACGACAGCTGAGCCTTTCAGTTCGCGCAGGAAGCCTGCATAGCTGCTGGATGACACGTTCAAATTGTACAGCTTGAAGCCTTGGCCGTCGAACACACCTGAGAAGTTACGGGGCGTCCAGGAATCCATCTCCATGTCGATGTCGGCCCCCAGCTTGACCGAATCGTTGCTATCTTCAGGGTCCCGCGACGCATTCCACTCGAAAAGCTGCTGCTTAGTGTAGATTATGCGTTCCCAAGTCAGTGCGCCTTCCACTTCTCCGGCATTCTTGCTCTTACGGCGGGTAAACACTTGGGCGGCGGAAGCCACGCGGGTACCGGTAAGGCCTCCGCTACGTACGACACTAAGCGAAAAACCGCCAGCCGGAGTAGTACCGGGCAGCAAAGCGGCGAAATACACCCCGGGGGTGAAATACTCCCCTTCCGGACTAAGCACAATTACGTCGGAACCGTCCACGACGGTTACCAGGGATCCGTCGGCATCCACTTTGGCAGTTCCGGCAATGGAACTGCCGCAGAGACGTATCTGCTGTACATCAGTAGATGTAATCTCCAGGCGCAGCAGGGCTGTTACCTGCTTGAAGAATAATGCTCCGTCAGCCTCCCTGGACACGCATACCAGAGCCGCGGGATCGGCGCAGGTACCAGCCCGTACAGTCTGGGCGGAGGGCACGCAGACCGTCAGGTTCCCCGACTCCAAGCCAAGCCCGGCAGAAGCCGGATACACGGCATGGAACACAGAGGAACCAGACGCTACGCTGCCGGAGAATGTGGCAGTGCTGCCACCGTTTTCTCCATCGGGTATTGTAAAAATACTTTTTGAAGAGCCATCAAAGACCGCAATCTCGTCATTGTCTTCCCATAACATCGATGGGAAATCAAGCAAAGCCTTGGTGTCGGAGTTTTGGAGACAGGCATTGAAAATCACCTGCATATCCTCTTTTCCGTAGGGAACGACATCCTCCAGCTCCTTCCCTACATTGCATGAATGTGCCGCCAGCATCACCGCCGCCAGCATCACGCTTTCTTTGATGACTCTTCTGAAAATCATATCAACTATTCGCTATCGCTATGAGCAACATAAGTCGGAGCAATGGTACCGGTATTCGACGGGCAGAGCCATGTGGCCTCATCTGCCGCAGACACCTTCGTGACACCATTTACCTTTACAGCATCGCAGATGGTGGCGGTGATAGCCGTGGTATTGACACCGGCCACTGCACCGGCATTAGTTCCGGTCACACTGCAGAATACGCTTCCGGTGATATTTGTCGCTTTCCCGGCATTGCCTAACAAACCACCGGCTGCTGAATAGCTGGCATTACCGGTATTGTTGGTTACTTCACCATAGCTTTTATTGTCTGCTATTGTAGAAACATTACCTGCAGAATTATCCTGCCCGACGATTCCGCCGACATAGCAATACGGCTTACTGGCGTGAGTATTTATGCCGCTGACAGTGCCTTTATTGACATTGCCGGAAACATTGAAAGCAGTATAAGGCATTCCAACAATACCGCCCACGCAGCAGCGGGCATTGTCGGTATTTACTATCATTGAAATGTCTCCTGTGTTCTCATTGTTGACCAAGTCTTTTGATGTATTACTACTACCCTCGGCAAATCCCACGATTCCGCCCACAGACTGCCAGTTCGTTAATTCTGCGCTGACTTCAAGAGAAACGGCACCTGAATTGGTGCAACCGGACAGGGAACTGTTGTTCAGGGTTCCTACAATGCCGCCTATCCTGTTTACCTGACGACGGTTAGCAGATACTTGACCTTTATTCTCGCAATCAGTGATAACAGAACTACGCATCACGTGTCCCGCTATGCCGGCAATATGTATGGTTGAACCGACCGGATCTGCTGAATTGTTATATTCTACTTCGCCTTCATTGGTACAGGAATCTATCGCAAGATTCTGGTATGAGTAAGCTGCAATTCCTGCAATTCTTGTAGTAGTGCTACCATTATTTGTATTTGTTTCTATCTTCCCGTGGTTAGTACAAGAAGTTACTGAACTGCCTTCTGTTACAGCTGCGTACGCAATGATACCGGCAACTGAAACATCTGTATTTGCACCTTTCGTTTTAGCGCTCACTCTTCTTGTAATATCTCCATAGTTTTTACATTCAACAATCTGCAAAATACCGCTGGTCATATTAATATTACCGGCTATGCCTGCGATATTTGCTACATTGATATGGCTGGAACTCAGAGGTGCATAGTTTTTACAGCCGTTTATAGTCAACGTCCCAGTATTATCTGCAGGAGCGTTACCGACTATTCCACCAATAAAAGCCTGATTTGTAGTGGTGCCGGGGTGGAAGGTAATGGTTCCCTCTTCGTGATTAATACAACCAGTAATGGTTCCATCCGTATAGGCCCTTCCTACAATACCGCCGGCCTTAAGTTCTCCGTCCAGAGCTGAATCGATGCTGCCATAATTCTCGCACTCGTTAACAATAGAAGATACGGCGTCGCCTAAAATACCGCCTACACACATTGCACGCGTTCCGCTTGTGGTAAAATTGATATTCCCTCTATTAACACAACGATATAAAGTGCAACCTGCTCCGTCAGAAGAAAGGATACCGGCAGCATATGTGGTAGATGCGTTAGCAACCGTGATGTTTCCGAAATTTGAGCTGTTTGAACAAACAAATGGCGCATCTGCCCTTCCAACCAGGCCTCCGGCCACCCCAGCTGCAACAGGATTCGTAGCCAGGATGGATATTTCTCCGTGATTCTCGCAATTGTCAACGGTAACGCCAGTCGCTGCAGTTGCTACAATACCAACAAGACCGCCCACACGGGTTTTACTGGTAGAAGTGGCAGCAACGGTAACGGGTATGTAGCTCATAACACCGCTCATACTGGCAGCTGCGTTCAGACGGGTCACAATGCCGACATAGCGCCAGGAGGTTCCGTCATCGGGATTGTTCTGGACGATTGTACTGATTCCATCATAGCTGGTTCCGTCGGAAGAACCGAAGATTACATCCTTCATCGTACCGGTAAGGGTATTGATGAAGCAGGCATTGGAAGAACTCTCGATGCTCAAGTTGTAAATCTTGTGGCCTTTTCCATCGAAAACCCCGGCGAAATCATCGGGCGTCCATGTCTTGCCATCCATATCGAGGTCGGCACATATGTTTACCGGGTAGGCGAAAGAGCCTGACCATTTGGTAGCACAGTTTACGAGTTGATCCGGAGTGAAGATGTTGTACTCCCAACTGGAAATTGCACTGTCCTTGATATAGATGCGGGCCTTGCCGCGCTCAAACGACACTGCGGATGCAGTGGTGCGGGTGCCTGTGAGACCGTCGCTTTCACCAGTGAATCCCACGGAGAGCACTGTATTGGCAGGGAGAACGGGGATATAGTAGTCACCGGAAGCGAAGGTTCCGTCCTCGCAAGTCAATGTTACCTCATCTTCCAGGGAGACGGAGGAACTGACAGTTGCATCTGCACTACACACCACGGTTCCGGCAAATCCGGTTCCGCCGAGTTTAATACTTGAGATGCCTGTTTCTGTGACGTTTACCTTTACAAGTGCGCACACCTGATGGAAGGTAAGCAATCCGTCGGCATCGCTGCCGGCCACGGCAACCAGTGCACTTCTGTCGATGCTCTTGCCTGAAGGCACGGACTGGGCGGAAGGCACGGTAATGCTGATAGCGGATGCATTTTTGTCGGTTACCGCATCGTAAGGATAAACGGCTTTGAAATCAGTCATCGCAAAACCAGCATCCGGAACAATCTCACCGGTGAAAACTGCGGAACTGCCATTGACGGATGCAGCGGTAAAGCGCTCCCACTCTGTTCCGTCCCATACGGCGATAACATCATCGGTATCCCATTTTACGTTGGGGGTAGCGTCTTCGTCGATGTAAGCTTTGGTCGCAACCCCTGCTTCGAAAGTGACACGAACCTTTTCTACAGCAGTGTTGTTACCATTGTCTATTACGTCTGGCTCTATCTCCTTCTGACTACAGGAGAACAGTACCATCACTGAAAGAGTTGCCAAAACGGCATTGTAAACCTTTTTCATAATACTTCCTCCTTTTATTCATCCCAGAAATTATCCTCCCAGGCGGCATCGAATCCTTCAAATCTAGTTCTCATACTGTCAATCAGTATGGCCCCTTTTACTTTTAAGGCCAGCACCCTCACCTTAGGGGACTCGTAGCGAGGGGTAATTGTGCCTGTTTCGCTTATCAGCATAATGTATGTTTGTTAAAAATTATTCACTCGCAGAATGAGCAACATAAGTCGGAGTAATGGTACCTGTATTCGACGGGCAGAGCCATGCGGCCTCATCAGCCGCGGCACTCTTCGCCACACCGTTCACCTTCACGGCATCGCAGATAGTGGCAGAGATAGCCTTGGAGTTGATACCGGCCACGGCGCCTGCGTTAGTTCCGGACACAGTGCAGAATACGCTTCCGGACATACCGGACACATCGCAGTTGCCGATAAGGCCGCCCGCTGCTGAATAGCCGGCATTGCCTGTCTCGTTCTTGACCTCTCCGTAACTCTTGTTCCCGCTTATTACAGAAAGATTCGCAGCTGATTTATCCTGGCCGATGATTCCTCCCACATAACAATACGGTGCACTGGAGTTGGCATTGCTGCCGCTCACGGAACCACGGTTTTCATTATCCGAAACATTGAAAGCGGAAAGAGGAATTCCCACTATACCTCCCACACAGCAACGGGCATTACTGGAATCGATCGACATCGAAACGGCTCCTTTGTTCACGTTTCCGCTAATGTCTTTTGCATCATCGACGCTACCTTCGGCAAAACCGACGATTCCTCCCACGGCCTGCGCGGAATTAGCGCTATTTGACAGCGTCACAGCACCCTCGTTCGTACATCCAGTGACGGGACTGTTGTTCAGGTTACCGACAATGCCGCCCAAACGGTTTTGCTGGGAACGGTTGGAGAACACGGCTCCGCTGTTGTAGCAGTTGCTAATCTCTTCGGTCGCATACACGTGACCCAAGACTCCGCCGATAATACCGAATGAACCACCGGTTGCGATATTGTCATAAGTAACGGAAGCTTCGTTGCGGCAGCCGGAGACAAGTTTGGCAGTTTTGATATAAGCGATTATGCCTCCCAACTTCGGGTAAGCGGACCCGCCGCTTGCATTTGACCACACTGCGGCACCGGCGTGGTTTACACATCCGGTAACCTCGGCGTTGACGCCATCAACCTTTCCGATAATGCCGCCTACACTGTAATACGTA
>JAFWPT010000150.1 GCA_017509375.1 Bacteroidales bacterium
AAGGTTCTCGATATCAATTATTTCCGGGAGGTAACAGGTGTAACCGAAGTCGTGCTCCCCGGCATTGGATCCTCTCAGTATAGATACGTTTTTGGCCCCTTCAGGAACGATGAGCTTGCAGTTCCTGACAATGACTTCGCCTTCCCAGGAACTGCCATAATCCTCCCTGAGGGCGATGAGGGACTTGCCTATGTTGGTCTGGTCCCGCTTCAGGCTTCCAATTCCATCGATGTCAAAGGGCTCGAAGGGGGATTCAATCCGGAAGATATAGTCCTCGCGGTCTTCGAGGCTGACATGACTGTCGTCTATTATGAACCTGGCGGTCCCGAAATCCACATCGGTGCGGATTACGGCAGTTCCGGTAGTGTTACCTATGTAATATGTCTTTCCGCCGGCGGCCTTAACGGGGAGCCCCTTTATATTGGCGGCCGCGTGGGTGGCTATGATGGCGGGGAAGTCGTCGGCGACGCCATCCCCCTTGGCCCCGAATTGCTCATACGTGAGATACTTCGGTGAAGCGCACGCAAAAGCCTGCACGCCTGCCGCAACGAGAAGCGAAACGAATGCGAAGAGTATCTTTTTCATGGTATCTATCATGTGGAATACACAAATTTACATTTTTTTTCGACAACTGTACCGAACCAATCTTATCGTTATTATCTTTGCAACGGCATAACTTTTCTTCCAACTGGAACAAGCTTCCGGGGATGGCCGCCAGATAAGTAAATGATTATATAGCACACTCAGATATATGGAAAAGAAGTATCTCAGACCGTGGATCGAGGTTGAGGAATTGCTTCCCGGCCTTATGATTTGCGACAGCCTGAAAGACGGCGAGCTGATCGACGTAACTGATGAACCCATGTTTAGTTAAAGGAGGAGAAGTTATGAAGAAACAAGTACTTACAGCGCTTGCGCTGATGTCGGTAGCGGCCGCCTCCTGCAAGGTGGACTCGTATGTCGCCCCCGCACCTGTGTTTGGTGAGGAGTTTATCATTTCCGCCGATTGCGGCAACCCGGACACCCGTATGGAGCGCGACGGCGCGGGAAAGATGTACTGGAGCCCGGGAGACGAGATAGGAGTGTTCATGGTCCAGGGGACAAGTATCCTGGACAGGAACGAGCGCTTTGCGGCAATGCTCGACGCCCCCTCCTGTTCCACACAGTTCCGTGCAGTGGTGCCCGGCGGCTGGGAGCCTGCAGAGTATTATGCCAAACTAAACGAACTCTGGGGCAATGAGGAACTGGAGCATGTCGCCATTTATCCCTACTCTTCGAGCACGAACGGAGGCTGCTATTCAGATAAGTTTACTTTCCTGGTACAGCTCCCCAACGTACAGCAGGGAATACCGGGCACATTCGACCCCGCCTGCTGGGTGGCGTTGGCCAGGTCCAGGAACGATCACTTCACCTTCGCGTATCCCTACGGCGGCATCAAGTTCTCTGTGATGAGCGAGAATGTTTCCAAGGTTACCATCACCTGCGGCGAGGAGTACAAGTATGACAACTTCGGAGGCAAAAAGGAGTATGTCAGCATACATAACGACGGCTCAGTCAGCGTTACCTCATCGTCAACTGCTTCAGATCCCTTCTATCAGAGCCTTGAACTGGTTCCGCAGGGCGGCACTTTCGTCCCGGGTGAAGCGTATTATTTCGTAATCCCGCCGACCAGCCTGGACAAGGGAATCTCTTTCCACTTCGAAAAGGCAGACGGTTCCGTTGCAAAACGTACCGTGACTCCACCCAAGAACCAGTGGCTCAGCATCAAGTCGGGCGTCTTCAAGACCCTGATGGAGGCCGACAGCGGATGCGAATGGAAAGAGCCTGCTCCCGATGTAACGCCGACCAGTATCAGTATCACTAAGTTCGGCGGGGAGGCGTCGTTCGACGTAAAATGCGGCAAGGATTATACTGTAACGTGCGCTGAAGACTGGCTGGTTGATATGGGCGGAGAAGGCGACGCGGTTGCCGACAAGTGCACACACACCTTCGTGGTCAAGCGCAATTATGGCGCCGCCAGGACCGCAACCATCAACGTCGCGAGCGACGGCGGAACAACGTCAGTGACCGTCTCCCAGGCAGCCGGCGAGCAGCTTCCGGACTATCCCTCCATCGTGCGCCGCCACTTGATTCTCGCCACCATGTCCACCTCCTGCAATTCCGGAGCGAATCCTTTCCCGCTCAAGGAGGCCAAGGAGGAACACGGCGACCTGTTCGAATATGTGACCATCTTCGACGATAGCAGCAATGTGGGTAACGAGTGCTACACCGAGCATACGCAGTACAAGATTACCTATCCCGACTACTTTTACTTCTTCGATGGCAGGCGACAGGTGAAGGGCAGGATGAACATGATTCCCGTTTTTGCCGCCGAATCAGACGACGTGTATCCTACCCAGACTTCGATAGGCATGTCTTCGAGCGTGGACGGCAAGACCCTTACCGTGGACCTCTCCGTCTATGCCTATACCGCTCAGTATTACAAGATTGCGGTATATGTGGCAGTGAACGTAAAATACGTCAGCGGCAGGAATGCGACGCCGTTCAACCACTACAACGTCACCCAGTACAAGATGACGGAAGACAATGGCAGCGTCGCCGGAAAGCAGTATCAGCTCTCGAAAGGCCTGAACAACATCCAGCTGACCCGTGAACTCCCGGTCGCGGTGAACGGAGCCGACTACTCCATCCTCGCGTACGTCCTCGCTCCCTTCGACCAGCAGCCCGTCATCCGCGACGGCGACTACCGCGGCGGCTACTACGTCGACAACTGCCGCCTCGTCCCTGTCGGCTCCTCCGTCACCCCAGAGGTAGTAGAGTAACCGATAGCTTATTGCAGCATCAAGAGGCCCCATGAAGAAAAGGAAATTCATCAAAAGAATCATCTTGACAGGGCTTGTAGTTCTGGCTTTCATTATCTATTGCAACGTCAGGATAGATTGTTATTCCAAGTCCCGTGTGTATGATAATGTGGCCGATATTCCTCACTATCATACAGCTCTTCTCCTGGGAACATCACCCGTAGGAAGGTTTGGTGGGCCGAATGTATTCTTTATCAGCCGTATCAATGCCACTGTCGAACTATACAATGCGGGTAAGGTGGATAGGATTCTGGTAAGTGGAGACAATAGGAAGGAGGAATACAATGAACCGGAAGCAATGAAGCAAGCGTTGATAGAGAAAGGAATACCTGCCGGGATTATCTTCCTTGATTATGCCGGCTTCAGGACTTACGATTCAGTCATCCGGGCGAAGGAAGTGTTTGGTCAGGACTCATTCATCGTTGTCAGCCAGCAGTTCCACAACGAGAGAGCCGTATTCATAGCCGGGAAAAAGGGAATCGATGCTGTCGGTTATAATGCTCGTGATGTAAGACTGGGTTATGGGATTATCACTCATGTCCGGGAATGGGGGGCCAGATGTAAAGTATTCCTGGACCTGTTGTTTGGAAAGAAGCCTCATTTCCTGGGAGAGCCGATAGATATAGGATGAAAAGACAGGCCCCTGGAGGGAGCACTATCTTTCGTGCGGAAATATTTGACAATTAAACAGTTATCCTTCCGCCTCCGGCTTTTAGCGCATATGCCGGAGGCGTACTTGGACGGGGTAAACAGCTCGTCCGGGTTGTCTCTGGTGCAGGAAATCACTGCGCTTCAGCACACAAGCAGTAGCAGTGCACCGAGTATCCGCCAAATGGATTGATGTTTCATACGCAGAAATTTCTTGCAAATATAATGAAAAACCGCCTGGTATCTTAATTATTCGCTGTCAGAATAGCACTCAACGTATCCGCTGTATCGAAGTGTATCTGAATCTTTGACAAATATTGTATTTGACATCTGATAATTTGGTTTTCTCTTTGTGAATCAATACCTTTGCGCCCTATCTTTTTAAAAGAAATGACAAAAAAGAGCAATAGTTTATACGAGGCTCCTTCTGCAGTAGCACTGGAGTTGGCGCCATGCCGTGCAATCGCAGATCGATGGAAGGAATGCTCATGAAGACTGGCCTTTTGCGGGCATGTCCGTCCGGCCCATCTGGGTACCTTAGAAAACGATTTAGTTATGGAAGACTATAACGACTGTGCTGGCGGTGATATTTGGCGTCGAACTCATTGCCACAGATTGGAAAAGCGACATACTTGCCGGCATCGGACTGTGGTGCGGTTTAATTTCCCAGCTCATACTGGCTGTACTTATGTTTTCGGAGATTAAAAAAGAGAAAAATGAATAATCTGTTCGTTCAGGCTATTGGCAAGTTTCTGCTGGGCGTCATAATTATCGGCCTGCTGCTTTTCCTGCCTGCTGGCTCGCTTCAGTATTGGCAGGGCTGGCTGCTGATGGGAATCCTCTTTGTGCCTATGTTCTGCGCCGGGCTTGTAATGATGTCGAAGAATCCCGAATTGCTCCGTAAGCGCCTCAATGCCAGGGAGGAAGAACAGGAGCAGAAAATGGTGGTAAAACTCAGCGGGCTGCTGTTTATCGCTGCTTTCGCTGTTGCGGGCCTCAACTGGCGTTTTGGCTGGTGCGTACTGCCCGACTGGGCCGTATGGGTATCGGCCGGTCTGTTTTTGTTTTGCTACCTTCTTTATGCCGAGGTGCTGCGGGAGAATACTTACTTGTCACGGACTATCGAGGTGCAGGAGAATCAGAAGGTTATTGACACTGGCCTCTATGGCATAGTACGGCATCCGATGTATATGGCCACCACGGTCCTGTTCCTGGCGATGCCGCTGGTCCTTGCTTCGCCCTTTTCTTTCCTCATCATGCTGCTTTACATTCCGCTGATTGCCAAACGGATAAAGAACGAGGAAAAGGTTCTGGAAGAAGGGTTGGACGGTTACAAGGAATACAA
>JAFWPT010000151.1 GCA_017509375.1 Bacteroidales bacterium
ACTGTGTGGCTGCAGATAAAGCCGCTGGATCTCGCGCCCATTTCTACAGGAGTAAAAGTACCGTCCTGCTTCATGATTATCTCCAGATGCCCGAACATGCTCCGGAGCCCCAGGGCCTTGTAGCACTTTATTCCGAATTCAGCGATGCGGTTCCACGTGGCATCATCGTATTTCCTTGAATTCCAGTGATGTATCACGGTCACATGGTTATCCCTGGCATACAGAGAATGGTATTGGATGGAACTGCCGTAACAATTCACGTTGCCGTATGAGTCACCCAGCATATCTACCGTAAACTCTTCTCCTTCCACGAACTCCTCCACAAGACAACGCCCGTTAAAGGACGTTTCTTTGGCAAGGGCGAGAGCTGCTCTCACTACATCGGCAGGACTGCCTTTCTCGATAATGGTTATACCCCTGGAACTTGCCGCCACATCAGGCTTGCATATTATCTTCATTCTGGCAGCCATGTCAAACAGGCTCTCCACGCTGACTTCGTCGTCATAGACGGATATCCTGTTGAACAGGCCGGCTTCAGACCAGGCGTCACGCATTTCCTTCTTGGACAGCACTTCGTCAAATCTGGAGGGCATCACACAGTTCCCGCACCAGGCATTGATTGCATTGACCGCAGGCGCTGCAAGGTCGATGCTGGACAACGCTCCGTAAACTTTCCCTTTAAGGTTTCTACGTTCCAGTTCCGCTATAATTCCGGTCTTGTCTTTCACGTCCATGCGTATATACACATCACCCTCAATATCCGGATGCTCATTCCATGCGACTACTATTACACGGTATCCTAACTCCCTCAAATGGCAGATCTGCCCCCAAAGCAGCTTGTTTGCCCCAAGCAATACAAAGTATTTATCCATTTCTGCGAAACTCTAAAAACTCGTTATAATCCCTGATGTAATCCTCTTCCTTATAGACATCCGACGCCAGGACCATGCAAACGGCGCCGGAAGAAAAATCAAACAAATCACGCCACATTCCCGGCGCAACCAGAAGGCCCTGGTAAGGGTGGTTCAAGAAAAAAGACTTTTTGGCCTTGCCGTCAGACAAAGTGACATTGAACGAACCGGAAGCCGCAACTATCAGCTGAAACAAATCCCGATGGGCATGCGAGCCGCGAGACTCCCCGCCGGGTACATCGTACAGATAGTAAACCCGCTTCACATCAAAAGGCAGGGTAATACCGTTCTCCACGACAGTGAGGCTCCCCTTCTGTTCGCTCCTATGCTGGTCCAGTTCAATTACCGAGCAATCGTCCACACTATATTTTGCCATTTGCTTTTCTGGTTAGAAACTCTTGATAATCAAAGATATAGTCATCCTCATTATACTTCGCGGAGGCAAATTCCAGAGCCAGGGAATTAGTGGAGAAATTATTCAACACCCTCCAAATTCCACGAGGGATATAAAGCCCGTAATACGAACGGTTGAGGGTAAAGACCCTGGTATTCACACCATCGTCTGCCACTACATCGAAACTCCCGGAAAGGGCGACTATAAACTCGTCATTCGCTTTGTACGCGTGACCGTCACGGTCCTGCCCACCTGGAACATCGTATATCCAGTAAGTGCGCTTGATCTCAAAAGGCACTTGGCTGAGCTGCTCGGCAAAGGAAAGATTCCCCCTGCGGTCAATTATTTTGGGCAAGGGCACAATCCTGCAGTCGTCCAGATTCATCAACTGTTTTTTTTCGTCGTGTAAAAGGGATGAAAGACATCGCCGCAAACACGACAGTGAACAAAATTATATTGTCATACATTCCGCCGCTGGCCATAGACATTAAAAAAAGTGCGGCGAAATAGTAAAGATAACGTCTGATATACTTGCGTCCCAGCAAAAGACTCGCGGCAAACACGGCAAATATTACTATAAAACCTACGATTCCGGTTTCGCAGAGAACCTCGACGAAAAGATTATGGGGGTAGGTTTCATAATTACCGAGCAGATTGTACCGCCCGAATCCCACTCCAAAGACCGGATTTTCAAGAAACAGCTGAACGCCCGCCATAAGCCAGAGGCCTCGACCGCCTCCCTCCACGTAACCTTCTTCCACCGTACTCTCAAACAGCGAAGACAAACTGGTACTGGCTGTATAGATGACAGGAAGGGCAAGAATCATTGCAGCGGCTATTATCCAGCCTGTCTTCTTGAAGTGCAGTACGGTCCACAGCAAAAGAATAAGGAAAATACTGATAATCATCTGCCTTGCACCGGCATACAAGATTATGACAAGACCTATCGCGAACAAAAACAGGGGAACGGCCTTGTCATTGTGCCTGCGCATCAAGTAAAGCCCGATGCCCTGCAGGACGTAGAATCCCGGGAACTGATACCCCACGTTGAACACATCAGGAATATACCCCAGAGTCTCAATAGACTGGACACGCATGAAAGCGAAATCAAAAAGACCGGCAGGACCGCTTATCGTATTGGCGTCAATGGACAGTCTCAATAGATATGCGGCATAGAGGATGTAGTACAAGCCGAGGAGATTGGTGTTCGTAGTCTTGAAGTTGGAGAAAAGGACCACGAAAGACACCCAGGAAAGCAACGCCGTCTTTGCAGTCAAGAACAGCTTCTGATCCGCGAAATCCCCTCCGCTGCTGACCGATTTGGATATAGTGAAATAAAGCAGGATTGCAATCAAAGGTATCACGCTTAGCATACCGTTGACCGAAATCCTGGTATCGCCCTTCATAAAGCTGTATATCAGCAACAAGGCCCCGACGATGACAACGAATCCCCCTAATCCGGAGATTCCCATGGTATTCATTGCCGCCCCGAAGAAAACCGACCGGCTCTGAAGGCAAAGGAAAATATTGGAATGTATGTCCAACCTGAAGAACTGCAAGGCCATTATCAGCAAAATCATAGGCGCTACCGGCAATACCCTGAGAAAGATATCGACCAGCATCAAGGCTATGATTGCCAGTTCAGGCCAATTGCCCTTCAGATAGTTGACAAGGCGCATTATTTCTTCTTGATGATGACGTAAGAGCAAGCTGCTATAAAGCCCAGGAAGGTTATCACAAGAACAATCATTTTACGAGACGGTTTGGATGGTTTCATAGGAACCGTCGGAGGAATAACGTCCACGAAAACAGGAGTTTCCTGCTGCACTTTCGCTTGCGCGTTCTGAAGCTGCTGGGAAGTATTGCTGTAAAGCGAGTATTTCAGGTTCACTTCGTTCTGCAACCTGGTCATTTCCACCCTCACGCTCTGCCGTATCACGCCCTGGTTATAATCGACGTAGCGTGCATAACGGTTCTGCGCTTCAAAGTACGCCTGCTTGGCATCTTCGAAAAGGCGCTCATAATATGCCAGGTCCTGCTTGGCTTTCTGAGTCCTGTACTCGGTAACATATTTCCTGAGATTCTCATTTACCGCCTTGGACACGGTAGCGGAAACTACCGGATCCTGCATGGTCACGACTATAGTCACAACCATGGTCTTCTTGTCTATTGATGCTTCCAGGCTTTGCCGTATCATCTTTGCAACCCTGAACTGTTCATTGCTCAGATGGAAAGCGTCAACGGTCCCGCCGGACTCTTCTTCTTCACTTTTTTTAAACAGTCCTTTAGCCCAGCCGATTACAGCCCCGGGGACAGACATCACTGTACCGAGCAGAGACTTGTTCTGGTAGTTCAGCATATACCCGTACAGGGTAGTGTCTTTGGTTTCTTTGTTCCGGACAAAAGAAACCGGCGTCTCGAATAAGTCCACTACAAAAGCGGTGGATGATATTATATCAGGATACACCATGGGATATACAGCGTCAGTAGTACCGAGTATGGTAGAATTGAGTCCGGCCAGTTGGGAAAGGGATGAGAGCCTGTTCACAGCATTGTTGGACAGTTCAGGCGCCAATTTGGATATGGTGGAATACTTCCTGGGTGTAGTCAGGGCTATCACCACGCCTAGTACGATGGCTGCAACAGTCCATATCAAGATAATCTTCTTGTTATCTTTGAGCCGGTTAAGGTATTTCTTGAAATCTATGTTAAGATTTCCGCCTTCTTCCAATTCGAAGGAATCCTCTGCAAATTCTTTCATATCCGCTTACTTTCTAAAGAGGTTCACAATCGTAGCTATCATAGTGGTAATAGAAGCAGCGGACGTGCCTATGCCCAGCCATTCCGCAGTAGTAAGCCTATCCTTTTCGGATCTTCCGGGCACCACTATTTCGCAGCCCGGTTCCAGTTTAGCGTAGGAGCCCACTGCAACTGTCCCGTTCATATAAACCACGTAAGTCTTAGCCCGTCTTGCCCTTGTACTATAGCCGCCGGCTTGATTCACATAATAGCGTATGGGCTTTCCTGAGATATAATGCACAGTGTTGGGATAAAGAACTTCTCCCTGGATTCGCACCGTAGTCGCCATCTCCGGCACTATCAGTTCATCGCCGTCGCGGAGAATCATATCGTAGTCGGACCCGGGATGCGCCAGCGCTTTGTCCAGCTCCAGACCAACGGTATAGACTTCCGAGACTTTCAATTTGTTCACGTCCAGAGTATCCCTGCTGGATACGCTCTGGGTCACTATCTTGGCCATAGCTATACGTACGTTGCGCTCGTACTGGTTGATACGGCGCTTGAGCATCGCTCCGTGAATGTTCCCGTTCATGGTTGCCCCTCCGGCACGCTTGATAAGGTCGGAGACGCGCTCATTGTTGGCCACCAGAGTGTATTGTCCGGGGAAAGTCACCTCTCCGGTGATGGTAACGTTACGTTGTTCTATGTAAGTGGGGCTGCGGCGGACGGAGACCACATCGTTAGGCTCCAGTTCGAAGCCGCCTGAGCCATCTTCGACGAGGCCGTCTTTGATGGATACGCTGAAAACGTGAGCCACGGTGTCTGTTGCTTCAGTGCTGCCCGAGATGTTAATACGCCGGGCTATATCCACCTTTGCGGAAGAAGCACCCTCTACAAGGCCTCCTGCCATCAGGATAATATCTTCCACAGTAGTGTGGTCGGCATACTGATACTTACCGGGATTTGCCACATAACCTGTTACCACGATATCTCCCTTGAGATCTATTTCGTTGACATTCGAAATGATGAGAATATCGCCACGATTCAAAAGGACATCGGGAACCGTCCCTTCAAGTATGCCCTTCAGCGGCACTGCGACGAGTTCCATGGAACGGTCGCTTTTTTCGCGGACTATCTGCGCCCTCCCAAGGAAGGCATCTTCAAGCACGCCGCCAGCATGGGCTACCAGCTGCCCCACCGTAGCGATGTCACCGCCAAGTTCAAACTTGCCGGGACGGTACACCGCTCCCTTTACCTCCACGCGGTTTGTAAAGACGGCGACTTCGCTGCCGCTAACCAGGACAGCATCTCCGTCTTCAAGAGCGAAAGAGCTGAAGTCCCGGGACTTTACGGTATTCATGCTGTTGATTCTGCCGTTGTTCCTCTCGATGCCTACCTCCTCCCGGTAAGCATTCCCTGCAAAACCTCCCGCATATTTGATGAGGTTACCCACCGATTCACCTTCCTTCATTTCGTAGAACATAGGACGCTTCACGGCTCCGGTAATGCTCACCAGGGAGGAATAGGTGGGAACGATTATTACATCTCCCTCCTTGAGGGGGACATTCAGTTCAAGCTTGCCGCTGAAAAGGTATTCGTAAATGTCCACTACCGCAAAAACTTCTCCGCCGCGAACCACCTTCACATTGCGGAGAGAGCCTACTTCCCGCACGCCGCCGGCCCTATACAAAGCATTGAAAAGTGTAGTAAAGGATGACAAGCGGTATGTTCCGGGCACTGCTACTTCGCCAAGAATGTTAATCTGGATAGTACGGAGATTGCCAAGAGTCAGACTCATCTTGGAGGTCCCGCTGCGAAGGGAAGAATATATCCGGCCAAGACCGCTTTTGATTTTACCTTCCGCCTCCTTCACCGTAAGACCGGCCAGCTGTATTTTGCCTACCTGGGAAATCATGATGTACCCCTCCGGCCTTATCCTTTCTGCAAAGGAAGCTTCATTTATTCCCCATACATCTATGAGGACTTGGTCTCCAGGCCCGAGCACATAGTCGTCCGGAGTCGCTGCGTTCACATTCGGTTCAAAGGAAAGAGAGGTGGACGAGAAAACATCATGTCCGTATATGATCTTCCTTCCAGTACTGCTGAACAGAGGGTTGATATTTTGCTCCGGGTTATCTGCAAGTTCTTCCCCCTCTGCTTCCGCCGACATTATTTTTACTTTACGCGACACGGAACCATCAGAGGAGTTGATACCCT
>JAFWPT010000152.1 GCA_017509375.1 Bacteroidales bacterium
CTGCGGAATTCAAAGCGAGGCTTGCTCTGCTCGCCGATTTTAAGTACTGCCATATTTCAGATAATGTCTTTTAAGTGCATGATAATCTATTTGTTGGCTGATCCGATGGTAGGATTATCGAAAATAACCCACTCATCAGCTCCGTCGGTTTTGCGGCCAAGAGACTTGCCGTCATCAACTGTCTTGAAACCTTCTGCGGTGGCACTGTTGTCAATCTTGTCGACAAGATTTGCGTCAGATATTTCATCGCTCTTGTACATGCAGAGTATGAATCCCTTGGTGCCGCTGAGTCCGAATGAAGGGCCGGCTGAAGCGTCGGCGTTCTTGGCTACGAAGACAAGGTAGCCCTTGGCTGGAATCTTGCCTTTGCCGGCAGGAACTGTCCACGGATCTTTACCGTCTTTTGTGAAGGTATAGCCGGCTATATCCACATCATTGCTGCCTCCATTGTAAATCTCGAATTCTTTGGTGCCGCAGTTGACCTCGTTGATGAAGACTTGGACTTTGGCGGGAGCGCCGTTGGATGCGCCTATGGTGCCTCCGTCGAAGAGTACCCACTCGCTGCCTCCGTCAGTCTTACGCCCCCAGGTTTGTCCGTCGGGAACTTGTACTGCTCCGCCGGTATTGTCAACCTTATCCACTTCGGTAGCTCCGTCCTTGTAGAAAATGGTGAGGACAAAGCCTTTGGTGCCGCTGATACCGAATGACGGGCCTTCATTTGGGTCTGCGTTCTTTGCGGTAAATACCAGGAACCCATTGGCGGCAATGTTGCCTTTGCCTGCAGGGATGGTCCAGGTGTCGGAATCTTTCTGGAGTACGTATCCGGCAATATCGACCGCCTCGCTGCCGGCGTTGTATATTTCTATTTTCTTGTTGCCGCAGTCAATTTCGTTGATCACTACTTTTGCAGGAGCTTCGGGCTTTTCCGGCTCAGCCGGAGCTTCGTATGGAAGGTCTTTCACGCAGCCTGCAAGTGCGAATAGGAATGCTGGAGCTAAAACGAATATCTTTTTCATAACTGTCTGATTTTTAGAAGTCAACTTCGAAACGGAGAGAAACCATGCTGTAGTCTACACCAGCCTTGCCGGCAGGGGCGACAACCTTTGCATAATCCTTTGTGGGCTTGCCGGCGTCGTCCAGGCCTACGAACAGTTTGTTCTTGCCGTTGGCGTAGCGGTCGTTGTTGTTGAACTGATAGTTGAGCTGCATGCGCACGTTGTTGGTAACCCAATAATTGAGTCCGATTGCGTATGCTTCGGCGGAGCCGCCGTAAACTTTGGCGTAGGCATTGTCGCTGACGTCGTTGAGGTTGCAGTACTCGTAACGGCCGCAAAGCTCGAGGTCGCCCCATTTCTGACCGCGGAGAGCGCGGGTATATTTGGCACCTTTGGCGTCGTAGCGCTGCTTGCCGCCGAAGAGCAGGTAACCTGCCTGTACGTACCATCCGCCGAAGTTGTTGACAAGATTGCTTTCATTGTAGTGAACGTTGTCGCCGATGTAAGCTGCCTCAAACCTGAAACCCTCCCAGTGGCCGGCAAGCTCAACCGTCCATAGATGGTTGAAGTCGTAGTTCTTGAGGTTGTTGGTGTCCAGATACTTCTTGCGGTTGATGCTGGTGGAGTTGCGGGCGCTGGCACGGTAGGTGCCCCATTCGCTTGTCGCCATGCTGCCCTTGGTGGTGCGGAAAGAGTGGGCAAGGCCTATGTGCAGGCTGGCATTGTCAAGCTTGCAGAGGGGACGGAAGACGATTTTGTTGGTCACGGAGAAGCCGGTCTTGTCGAGAATGCTGATGCCGCGGCCGAAGTCCTTGTTGTTGTCCTGGACGTTGGTGATTTCTTCAGCTCCGGCCCCTTCCTGGGCGAAGATGCCGAGGGATGCCCATATCCAGGGATTGTCGTACTTGGCGTTGAATCCCAGATGGCGTGAAGGAGCGAGAGCGGAACAGACCATAGGACGCTCCATGAACATCAGGTAACGGGAGGAGGAGTTCCGCTGGATGGAGAAATTCTCTTTGAAGTTACCGGCCTGAAGTTCGAGGTGGGGAATACCGGTGTAGCGGATGATGGCGTCCTTGAGTTCGAATTCGCCGTCGGCCATATCCATGTCCACTTCACCGTACCAGTTCTTGTCGATCTGGGCTTTTACGGCAAAACGGGCGCGGCGCACGCTGAAGCCGTTGCTGATGCCGTCGGCCCAGGCGGGAGCGCCGAA
>JAFWPT010000153.1 GCA_017509375.1 Bacteroidales bacterium
ACGGCTTTGAGGCGGCATTCATCCCGTAGTCAAAGCCAGAGCAGCATTCTCCAAATGTGCATTCCTCCCATTCTCCCTCAAACCCCGGGAATCTCAAATTCGGAACATTAGGGATAGTGTCGGCTGATAGCAGGAACTTTGTGTTTTAAACCAATTATATCATGGAACAAAACACAACATTCAGCGCAGTCGCCGCGCTTTGGAAGGCGGACAAGAAACAGTATGTCAAGAAATCAACCTACGCAGCTTACTGCCTGCTCATTCAGAGTCATCTGCTGCCGGAACTGGGAGAGAGGGAGGACATCCAGGAAGAGGACGTACAGGATCTGGTGAACAGCAAACTGGCCTCTGGCCTCAGTCAGAAGACCGTCCGGGACATTCTCGTGGTTCTCAAGATGATTCTCCGATATGGCGCCAAACACCGCCTCCTGCCTGCTCACCAGATTGATGTCATCTTCCCAACGGAGCGTGAGAAAAATGACGTTGAAGTACTTACCTTGACCAACCAGCGCCTGTTGATGACCTATATTAAGGAGCATTTCACTTTCCCAAATCTGGGTATATTCATCTGCCTCAACGCCGGCCTTCGCATAGGCGAAGTCTGCGCCCTTCAGTGGGATGATATCGACGTGGCATCAGGAGTAATCCGCGTCAACAAAACCATCCAACGCATCTACCTGGTGGACGGGGAAGAGAAGTACACAGAGCTTATCGTGGACAAACCCAAGACCAAGAACTCAATCCGGGAGGTCCCCATGACACGCGACCTGCTGGCTCTGGTCCGTCCGTTGAAGAAGATTGTCAGAGGAGATTTCTATGTGCTCACCAATGCCGCCACCCCCACGGAGCCCCGTACCTATCGCTGCTACTTCAATAAGCTCCAGCAGCAGCTGGGCCTTCCCAAAATGCGCTTCCACGGACTCCGGCATAGCTTTGCAACCCGCTGTATAGAGAGCAAATGCGATTACAAAACAGTCAGCGTCCTCCTCGGCCATTCCAATATCAGCACCACACTCAACCTTTACGTACACCCAAACCTGGACCAAAAACGCAAATGCATTGACACCATGGGCAAGATGCTCAAGTAGTTGCTTGAAACAGAATACATAAAAAAACATTAAATTTGCAAACCACGAAAAAATACTACACCATAAATATGGCTAAAGACCCCGGATACGTTTACATCCTCACTAACCCCAGTTTCAAGGAAGACTGGGTAAAGATCGGCAAGAGTTCCCGTCCTGTGGACATTAGATCAAAGGAACTGGATAATACCGCCGTCCCCCTTCCATTTGAAATATATGCAACGCTGAAGACCGTCAAGTATAACGAGGCGGAAAAGTTGATACACCGATACATTGAGCGGTTCACTAATCTCCGCATTCGTGACAACCGTGAATTCTTCAATGTCGCGCCAGAAGTAGCCCTGGATATTTTCAAGGATGTCGCTTGCATGCTGGATGACGCCGAGATAGAAGAAGTCCACAAGAAGGCCATCATGGGAGATGCTCCGACAGGTAAGGGGAATCATACCACTCCGGCCCGCAGCGAAAAAAAGGTCTGGATGATTCCCGCTAACATCAAGTATTTCGATCTTGCCGGATGTTATGAAAAATATGGCATCGTCTATTGGGCGCAGTATTATAATTTTCAGAAGGGAGATACTGGATATATCTACTGCTCAAGTCCTGACAGCGCAGTGCGCTACAAGTTTGTTATAGAGGAGCATGATATGAAGTACAATCCTGAGATGGATGTCGAGATAGAGTTTTATGCTGATCCAAATGATTTTGAACAGGCCAAAGAACATGATCGTTTCTCTAAACTGCGGATTACCAAGGAATCAACATCCAACCGTATGGGCCTTGCCAATCTAATGGAACGTGGAATGAAAATGGCCCCTCGCGGAGCACTCAATCTTTCTCACAAGGACTTCTCGGATTTGCTAGTCTATATCGAAGAGAACTTTTAATATCGGCTCAAAAGAATACCACGATAATCGTCAAATCTCCCACCAACCCCTCCCCATGATCGATCAGATTTTAGATTTCAATCGCAATTTCGTGGCGTCTAAGGCTTACGAGCCGTTTGTTACAGATAAGTTTCCGGCTAAGCGGCTGGCGGTGTTGACGTGTATGGATACCAGGCTTACGGAGCTGCTGCCGCTGGCGCTGGGCCTGAAGAACGGCGATGCCAAGATTATCAAGAATGCCGGCGGGCTCATCCTGAGCCAGACGGATTCGGCCGTGCGGTCGCTGCTGGTGGGCATCTACGAGCTGGGGGTAAATGAAGTGATGGTGGTGCATCATTCGACCTGCGGTGCGTGCCATATGAGTTACGCGGATTTCAAGCCGCATATGCTGCAGCACGGTATTTCGGAGGCGGTGCTGTCCGAGTGGGAAGGGAAGGGGATAGCGCAGTGGCTCGAGGGTTTCCACGATACGGAAGCGTCGGTGCGCCGGACCGTTGCCGCCATCGTCGATCATCCCCTGATTCCGAAGGATGTGGTGGTGCGCGGTTTCATCATCGATTCGGTGACAGGCGCGTTGACTGAAGTTAAATGATTAAAATCTCTGACTATGATTGGCCGTTACCCCGTCATCACCCTTTGCGGCAGCACCCGCTTCAAGGAGCAGTTTATTGAGGCGCAGAAGCGCCTGACCCTCGCGGGCAATATCGTTATCAGCGTCGGACTTTTCGGCCACAACGGCGACAATGAAGTCTGGACCGAGGGCACGAAGGAGATGCTGGACGATATGCACAAGCGCAAAATCGATTTGGCCGACGGCATCTACGTGATCAACGTGGGCGGCTATATCGGCCAGAGCACTCGCAGCGAAATCGACTACGCCCGCCGCACCGGCAAAACCATCGAATATCTGGAGGAAGTGTAACCTGTTTCTTCTTTGGTCTCTTGCATATACTATAATTTTGGTTTATATTTGCGGTAAATATTACCGCGATGGCCACAAAAATTAAGAATATATTTGACATAACGCCCTGGGATTCCGTGCTGTTTTCATCCTGGTTGGCGGCGCAGGGAATAGACCGAAAGGGGCAGTCGCTTTACGTGCAAAGCGGTTGGCTGGAGAGAATCGCTCAAGGTGTTTATAAAAAAGCCGGTAGCCACCCCACGCTCTATGGCGCCGTGGCATCGTACAACAATCAGCTGGGCAAGTCCTGCCACGTAGGGGCATCTTCCGCGCTTGATCTCCGTGGTTATTCCCATTTTGTGTCTATGGGTAAACCATCAGCCTATCTCTTTACCGACAAGGAATCCCGCCTGCCAGGCTGGTTTGGATCAGTGGAGTGGGATATGTCGGTAAGGTATTTCACTACGTCCATCTTCGGTGGAAACTTGGGGTTGGAAGTTTACGACTACAACGGAGTGCAGTTGCTCATCTCAAGCCCGGAACGTGCATTTATGGAGTGCCTCCATCTCTCTCCGGAGCAATTTACTCTCCTGGATAGCTACTACGTTATGGAAATGATGACGACGCTTCGTCCAGCCCTTGTCCAGCAACTTCTGGAAAAATGCACCTCCATCAAGGTCAAGCGACTCTTCCTGTATATGGCCGAAAAAGCCGGCCACAGCTGGTTTCGCGCCATTGACCTCTCCAATGTGAATCTCGGTAAAGGCATCCGGAACATATCCGCCACCGGCCGCTTCGACAAAAGGTATCAGATAATAATCCCAGCAGAACTTGCCGACTATGAATAGAGATTACGCAGAGAAGGTGGAAGTCCTACTCAGGCTCCTCCCCATAGTTATGCAAGAAAAGGTTTTTGCCGTCCACGGCGGTTCGGCCATTAACCTTTTTGTCAGGGACTTACCTCGTTACTCTGTTGACATTGACCTTACGTACATTCCCCTTGAGGACAGGGAGAAAAGCCTTGAGCACATCAATGCTCACCTGATGAACATTGCCGGCAAAGCCAGACGCATCTTTCCCGGTATGCACATAGTACCAAAACTGAACAACAGTAAACTACTTTGCGAATACCAGGGGAAACAAATCAAGGTCGAAGTAAACCAAACCAAACGAGGTATCATCGGCGGTCCAGTCCAGGTCGTACCTCTCTGCAAGAAAGCCCAGGAAGAGTTCGGACTGCACTGCGAGGCCGGTATTGTGCCCATGACACTCCTTTACGGCGGCAAAATTGCCGCTGCTCTTTCCCGTCAGCACCCAAGAGACCTCTTTGATGTCAAGTACATGGAATACCCCTTCGCTGACACTCGCCAAGGCCTCCTGTTTTGCCTTCTCGGCAGTGACCGTCCCCTCCACGAATCCTTCGCCCCAAACCTCATCGACCAGCACGACGCTCTCGTGGGGCAGTTCGATGGAATGACCGACATCCCCTTTACCTACGAAGAATTCGAGCAGACGCGCGCCATGCTCATCCGGGATGTTTGCGCCCTTATGACTTCCGCCGACAAATCATTCCTTATCAGCTTCGAACAGGGAGTGCCTGACTGGGACAGTTTCGACTTTAGCTACTTCAAGGATTATCCCTCCGTCCAATGGAAACTGATGAATCTGCAGAAACTGAAGTATCAGAACCAAGTCAAACTCACTTCCGAAGCAGCTAAACTTGCCGACATCTTCTCTCGGCTCTGACGCTCAAAAAAAACATCCTTTAACCACAAGAGTACACTGCGGAAGTGAATCTCCGCGGCTTCATTTCGTCCCGTATCAGAATCCCCAAAAAATTAGTATTTTTGCATTATGAGTACGCGTGAGTACAAACAGTTGTATCTGGATTTCGATCAGTATATCCGTCAGGGTGAACCCGCTCAAAAAGACAGGGCGGAAGCGTGGCGGGTGGCTATCGGCCTGCAGGCAGTGGACGGGCTCAAGACTTCAGAGTACCTTCATCAGACTGCCCGCAAGAATATTGAGGGCGACATCACTATAGATGAAGCACGCGAGCTCATCAGGTCGTACTATCTGTCCAAAAAGAGGCGCGAGGAGGATGACGAAGAAAAGAAGGAGGCCGATACGGTTTCTGCGAATATAACCAAGATTCTGTCATCGAATACATTTGATTTCAGTGCCGGGGGCATTACGTCGCTTCATCGCAGGATATTTACCGGGGTGTTCAAACATGCGGGGAAACTGCGCGACTATGACATCTCAAAGAAAGAATGGGTGCTTGAAGGCGATTCGGTCAGTTATCTGAACTGGGAAGATTTGCATCGTGCCCTGGAGTACGACATTGAACGGGAACGCTCATTCAACTATAGCGGAGTTTCGCAGGACGGAATGATAGAACATATCACACAGTTCGTGTCCGGTATCTGGCAAATTCACGCCTTCTGTGAGGGCAATACCCGCACTACCGCGGTCTTCACTATTCAGTATTTGCGGTCTATCGGTTTCGATATAGATAACGACTTGTTCGCTAATCACTCGTGGTATTTCCGTAACGCCCTGGTACGGGCAAACTACCGAAATGCAGTGAAGGGGATTGACTATTCCCCCGTGTATCTTGAGCGTTTCTTCCGTAATTTGTTGCTCGGTGAGCAATGGGATCTGAGAAACCGGTATCTTCACATTCATCCGGCACCCGAATGGAGCGTTCAGCCTGACC
>JAFWPT010000154.1 GCA_017509375.1 Bacteroidales bacterium
AGCGCTTGAGGTCGGAGCATACCAGTTGCCCGTTTTCGAAGGTCTGCGGCATTGAGCCGGGAGCTACGGACCCGCCGAGGATGAGGCACTGGTCCGCACTGAGAGCAGCTGCATAATCCTCCGGACGGGGAGCGAAGTCCCCGAGCTGCTGAATTTCTATAACAGGTCGGTCCAGTGTCGTCCGGCTCGAGATGCAAACATTCTTCTCTTCCCCCGCGAGCAAGGCAAAATAATTGTCGGAGTAGCTCGCCGGCAGGATTTCGTTCCCGTTCCGGTCTTTGAGCACAAGCCGTACCAGGAGTGCAGGCACCGTGTCGTCGTTGCGAAGTTTTACCGACACTTCTTTGCCGCCGGCACTTTGCTTTTGACTCAATTTCGCAGCCCTGAGCGTACGGAGCGCCTTCAGGCTGCCGGAGCGTTCCTCCGGAATCATATAAAAGTTTTCCGACAGCAGTTCACCTTCCGCAGACTGCAACCGCAGTTTAAGCAGCAGGGCCGGCTCTCCGACGGGTAGGTCTGCGGCAAAACAGGAGATGGTTGAATCGTCCGGAGAGCTCACGGTGGCTGACCGCTGTGCGAGCGCTTCGCCGGAGGCATCGTAAATGTCGAGCCTGGCGGTCAAGCCTTCGAGGTCTCCGCCGCAGATATTGACTACTTCCACCTCCTTCGTGCTCAGATTGTACTGTATGTGCAACGGCTCGCAGGCCTTCTTGCATCCGAAGAACGCGCCTGTCGGTTCAAAATAATAGTCGTAGGTGCAGAATACCATCGACGGCCAGCTGGGGTGAGTCATCCACAATATCATTCCGTTGCGGCCGGAGGAATTGGAGGACTCGTAGATAGCGCGGCATCCTTCGTAATTGAGCCATTGCGACAGGAAACAGTGCTCCTGTGCTGATGCCGGCCTGCCCCAGGCAACGTCCAGCAGGCGCTCGTACGTCTTTACGCTCTGGGCGCCGTCCGTGGTGAAATCGTGCTTGCCCCACAATTCGCCTATGGGCCAGCGGTCCTGCGGCGGGAGCATCCTCTGCAGGCTCTCCCAGGTCGGAGCGTTGGGCAGCCCCCTTTCCGAGTGGAGCTTCCCGCTCTGCTTCGACCAGTAATCCGCAAACGGGATGGCATTGTAAGGGCCGTGGCCGCTCACGATGCCGTCGGCAGAATTGGAGATGTAGAGCATTCCGGGATGCAGGCGGGCAACGATATCGTCCCTAAGCGCCCTGTCCAGCGTTGCCGGTGGATCGCCTTCGTTGCGGCCGCAGTAGAGCGCCAGGCAGGGGTGACGGCGTATCCTCCGTACCCAATCGTCGGCGTTGGCAAGGAACATACTCTCGTCGTCCGGGTCGGGGCCGTCGCTGGGGTTGGCCAGCCAGAAATCCTGCCAGACGGTAACCCCGTAGCGGTCGCAGGCGTCGTAGAACTCCTCGTCGCCTATCTGTCCCACCCAGTTGCGTATCATGTTGATATTCATCTGCCTATGGTAGTCCAGGGCTATGTCGTACTTTTCAGCAGGAAACACCAGGTTGTGTTCGGAGAAGCCCCAGTTTCCACCCTGAGGGACGAACCTGCGGCCGTTGATGAACAGCTTCAGGGAGCCGCCGGCGCTGTCCCAGCCCATCTCCCGTATGCCTGCCTTGAAGTGCAGGGAGTCGGAAGGTACGCCGTCTATGCTGACGGCGAATCCGGCATCATGCAGGGCCGGCGCCCCGTATCCCACCGGCCACCAGAGGTCCAGCCGGCAGTCTTTCAATTGCGGGAAATCCGCGGGCGCGAACGATATTTCGCCGTCGGTGGTGAGCTCCTTGCTGAAGCGCAGCTCGCCTATCCATCCTTCGAGCGTCACTTTGCCGGCAGTGGCGCCTATGCCTTTCACGATGACAGACGGGGTAATGCTGGAGCTGCCGTCGGGATTGACCTTCGAGACGACCAGCGGGTCCGACACAGTCACCTGGCCTTTTTCGATTAGGCGTACGTCATTCCAAATACCGCAGTTGCGGCCGCGAACCGTGGTCATCCAGTCCCAGCCTATGCTGGCGTGGAAGGTGGGGTTGTCGGCCCCGAGCACCCCGCCGTTGTATCCTGTCCACTTTGCGGTCTTTTCCTTGACAGCGCCGGGATGTGCGTTGCGTTCGGTCTTGACTGCCAGTACGTTAAGGCCGTCGTGCAGCAATGAGTCCACATCGAAACGTCCGCGTGTGAATGCCCCCTCGATTCTGCCCGCCTGCCTGCCGTTGAGCCAGACGTCGGCCTTCCAGTTGATGCCGTCGAATTCGAGTACGGGGCGTCCGGAGCCACGATGCCACTCGAATTCCTTGCGGTACCAGAAATCGCTGTTGAAGTAAGAATCGGATATCTGGCTCCAGTTGTCACCGTAACCGGGGTCGGGCACCGCTCCTGCGGCTATATAATTGGCCAGTACGGTCGCCGGGACGGAGGCGGGGAGCCATCCTTCGGTGAGGAATCCCGGCAAGGAAATATCCGCTCCGCCGGCACTGATTTCCGAGGCGCGCTGAATCTTCCAGCCGCCATCGTCCTTTAGGGGTAAGTCCGGGCCAAGCACGTCTAGTTCTGTCATGCAGATGCGTGCTGCCTTATCGTTGTGCATGCTGAGCCTGACATAGCGCCAGCGTCCGGGACTGAATGCCTTCCAGGACTCGCCGTCTTTAGATACCTCGACACTGAAACTGTCTGGCTTATATATCCAGTGAGGCTGTACCGAATTGACTTTGCGGACAATGCCTAGATCAAGCATAAGCCATTCATCCTCAGACTCTTCGCTTATCCAGGCGCTGGTGAAGTGCTCGGCCGGAAGGATGCCCTCAAGTAGCTTGCCATCATGGTAAAAGGCTACATTCTTCACGCGCCAGCGGCCTTCGTGAGGGAAGGTGAGGCAGAGCCGTATAGCGCCGTCCGAGCCTGCCTGCACAGGCACGGTTGCGTTGTGCTCAGGGCCTCCGCGGCCTCCTTTCAGCGCTTCCTGATACAAAACTTCCGCTACGTCGGCTTCCACTTTGTATCCGTGGAAGCGCCATTCCAGCCAGCCTTCCGTGCCGGTAACGATGTTGCGGGAGTTGAGGTCACCGTCTAAGGCGTTTTCCCTTTCCACACGGTTTACCGGCCCGTCGGAGGAAATAACTTCCAGGAATGCCGGGACTCCATCGAACAAGATGCCGTCGGTGACGAGCTGTGCGGTAAGGTTGAAGTCGTAGCTGGATGAGGCTGTTGCGGTCCGGTGCAAGGCTATGTTTGCTTCAGGAGCAGGGGTGCAGGCCAATAATGCAACGGTTAGGACAGTGAGCGGTAGCAGAGATTTCATATTACAAAAATACACATTCTTACGAGAATGCCCCTGATTTGTTATTTTTTTTCGGGGACAAGGGAGAATAATGTGTACAATGGTGGTAAGGTATTATCAATATGAAAAGAACATACATTTCGCCCAAGGCGGATACATCGTGGCTCAGCCTTGACCAATTAATCGTCGCAAGCGCAGGTTGTGTCTCCCCCAGTCTGGAGGAGGACGACTACATTCGAAAGATTCTCTCGGTATCCGGCGTCGTGGACTTGTACGGGTTAGAAACCCTCCAGCAGGAATTTTCTCAGAGATAGATGGGTTATTCCGTTCTCGTCCCGTTCCGTCAGGAGCGGAGTAGCGCTGATAACGTATTTCGGATGATTGTCACGGATTTTCTCTAGCGGACCAAATTCTCTATGGCGTGTTGATTCATCTGAGATGATGTAACTTGCCTGTACATAAACTGTCTTCCCGGGCTTTGTGCAAACGAAATCTACTTCTCCGGCATTAAGCACGCCAACATGAACATCGTAACCAAGGAAACACAGTCGTTTGTAAACGGCATTTTCGATGACTTTCTCAATATAGGAATCCATGCCGCCTTCAGCCTTGAGGTTTCTGAGCCCAAGATCGTCCCAATAGACTTTTTCGTTGG
>JAFWPT010000155.1 GCA_017509375.1 Bacteroidales bacterium
AGATTGACGGCATCGAGGCGGCCCTTGCGTCAGAACCCACCGACATCCAGGCGCAATTCGTAGTGCCTTCGACCATATCCGGCACCGCCGCAAAGGAAGTCAGTCTCGTGGCAATATGGAACGGCGGCAACCGCGCCGACTTCGGCACCGTAACCGTGTATCCGTTCTACTACACAAAGGGCCTGAGGATAGGCACCGGTTCCAACTCCAAGAGCACCTATCCCGCCTACAACAACCAGAACGCCTTCATACTGCTTGACGAAGGACGCGTAATATCCGCCGATGAGTGGAACGAGCTCCCTGTGGACGCTCCTGCAAAGGCCGGCACCAACGCCGTCGTCTCACAGTCGAACAAGGTAACCGGCGGCAGCAAAGAAGAATACTATTCCGTCAAGCCGTACATGTTCGCAAGTGCTTCCAGCGCCCACAAACTGGCCTTCAACAACCCTGCGAACTCCGCTTCCCAGCTCAAGACACACCGTCTGGCCGACCTGAGCACTTCCCTGCCCAGCACCTTCGGTACACCAATAATCTTTATGAAGATAATGGCAGACGGCGACACCAAGACTAACGTAGCGGCAGGCACGCTGACGGATATACTGTGCGAGCAGGATCCAGCCGGCACCAGCGCCCCCGCATTCGGAAAGGCAGAGGGCAGCACCTGGGTCCAGGGAAGCGTAATCTGCTTGCAGTACCTCACTTACGACCACGCTTCCACAAGCGGCGGCAAGGCGGCCGACATCTCCGACGTCCACAAGACCGGATTCATGTACATCCGTGAAGTCACCTGCGGCGATCCTTCGACCGGTCTTGCCCTCGAATCCAGGGAAGGCTACATAGAAGTAGATCTGTACTGGTCCAACGTAATTAATGAATAAGATGCTGTTTGCAGAACTTGCAGTGCTTCTTGCACTCACCGCCCCGGCGGGATGCTCGAGCCACTTTGTAATACCGGACCCGCTCCCTTCCAGACAAGATAACGGAGTGGTGGTGAGCGACACGGAGTCTTTCCGTGCCGCTCTCCGGCATGCAAAGCCCGGGGACACCATCGTATGGGCTGACGGAGAATATGAAAACGTTGCCGTCAAGATGACCGCAAACGGAAGTGAAGGCTCCCCGGTCACGCTTCGGGCCCAGACGCCCGGAAAAGTGGTGTTCAAAGGGGTCTCCTCCATCCAGCTGAGCGGCAGCTGGCTGGTTGCCGAAGGATTCTCGTTCGACAAGCTGGACACCTCAGTAAAGGGGTCGGTACTTACTTTCGCCAAAGGCAGCAGCAATTGCCGCATTTCCGACTGCAAGATAGACGGACGCAGCAGCAAGGTGTCCGACGTGGATACAAAATGGGTTTCCATGTACGGCACCTGCAACGAGATTTCCCATTGCAGCTTCATCGACAAGAAGAATATGGGATGTCTGCTGGTGGTGTGGATGGAAGACGGCATAGTGCCAGGGCACCTTATAGCGGACAACTATTTCACCCGCCCCTACACCCACTACGACGACAAGGGCAAAGCCCGCAACGGCCAGGAATCCATCCGCATAGGTACCAGCGACTTCTCCATGTCCGATGCCGGCTGCACAGTACGCGGCAATCATTTCTACCGCTGCAACGGCGAGAGGGCCGAAATAATTTCCAACAAGAGTTGCCGCAACTTGTACGAAGGCAATCTGTTCGAAGAGGGTGAAGGTTCGCTCACGCTGCGTCATGGAAACGACTGCACTGTAAGGGGTAACTATTTCCTTTCCGGAGGCAAGACCGGAGTAGGCGGCGTCCGCATAATAGGAGAACGCCATCAGGTTGAGCGAAACTGCTTCTTCAATCTTACCGGAAGCGATTACAAGAGTGCACTCTGCGTAGTAAAAGGCGAATCCGGAGCTGCCTTGAACGGTTACTGGACCGCCAAGGACTGCGTGGTGCAGAACAACCTCTTCGTGGACTGCAGGAACGGAATCGTGGTGAACTACGGCGTACGGGACACCCAGGACAGCGCTCCGGTGAATCTGCTCATCAAAGAGAACACCATCATTTCCGGCAAGACTTATATGATTCCCGTCAACGTGTTGGACGGCACTCCCGGCGACGCCGTCCGCTGGGAAGACAACATCATCTTCGGGGGCTCCCAGAAGGGCGTTTCCCTCGGCACCGCCGGCAGCAAGCCGGCTTACGAAGACAGGTCTGAAATCATTGCCGGTATCCGTAACAACGCTGGAACGACTTGGAAATGAAAAAGCATAGCGTACACATCCTCCTGCTTGCACTGGCAATCTGCTCATGTGCCCCCCGCGCCCTCGGACTAGAGGACGTCGGCAAGGCACTGGAGTCGGCGGCTCCGGGAGATACCCTGCTAGTCCGTGATGGGGTCTGGAGCGACGTAAGCCTCCGCTGGTGCGGCAGGGCGGACGCCTCCAAGCCCGTCATCGTGATGGCTGAGAATCCCGGGCAGGTCATAATCGAAGGCAAATCCTCCCTTCACATCAGCGGCAAGGGCCTCGTAGTCAGCGGCGTGCTTTTCCGGAACTGCGTGGTGGACAAAGGCGCCGTAGTAGAGTTCAGGGACGGAGATGCCCTTGCGTCGGACTGCCGCCTGACCGAATGCGCCATGGACTCATGCAACCCGTCGAAGCGCGACATTTCATACAGTTATGTCCATCTGTACGGACGGCGGAACAGAGTAGACCATTGCACCTTTGCCGGCAAGCTGAACCTGGGCGTGACGCTTATAGTGATGCTCAATTACGACGGCTGCGATGAGAATTACCACAGCATAGACCACAACATTTTCGGCCCCAGGCCGGTGTACGGCTCAAACGGGGCGGAAACCATACGCGTAGGCACGTCCCAGCAATGTATGCAAAACTCCTGCAGCGTCATAAGCGACAACCTTTTCGACCGGTGTAACGGAGAGGTCGAGGTCGTCTCTATAAAGTCTTCGGAGAACGTGATTGAGCGCAATGTGTTCTACGAATGCCAGGGCGTACTTGCCCTCCGCCACGGAGACCGCAACAAGGCGCTGGACAACCTGTTCATAGGGCACGGTGTGCGCAACACCGGCGGAGTACGTATAGTGGGCGAGGATCAAGTCGTACGCGGAAACACCTTCCTGAGCCTTGCGGGAGAACGCTTTTTCTCCGCCCTTGCGCTTATGTACGGGGTGCCCAACTCCCTGCCGAACCGCTATATGCAGGTACGGAACACCATTGTGGATAGCAATGATTTCGAGGCCTGCCGCAGCATAGATTTCAGCACCGGAAAGGACTTCGAACGCACGCTTGCTCCTGTGGGAACGGTGTGGAAAGACAACAAGGTTTCCCCTGATCAGACTACCGCAGAGCCGTCGTATGAAGAGTTGTCCGCGGGGCGCGGAGCTTCCTGGTTCACGCCGGCGCCTGCCAGCATCGCCGAAGAGGAGGAGATAGTACTGAAAGACAGCCTGTACGTGCTTGAGGAAGGGTTCAGGATTACCCGTCCCACAGTCATCAGGGCCGAAGAAGGAGCTTCGCCTGAAGTTATATTCGCCGGCAAAAAGGGCCAGAATATGATTACCATTTGCGACGGAGCCGGTTCGCTCACGGTCCGAGGAGTGAAATTCAGCGGCCGCCTCACCCCGGGACGAAGCCTCGCAAAAGGTATTATCTCTACGGACGATACCATGATAGAGCCTTACAGTCTGCTGGTTGAGAACTGCAGCTTCTCCGATTGCGGAGAAAGCGGTTTCGTACCAATCCGCGGGCTCAAAGGCAGCTTCGCAGAGAGCGTCACCATACGTGGGTGCAGCTTCGAGGCCCTGTCAGGCGACGCCATCAATTTTGCCGCCGAGACCGAGGATAAAGGCAGGTACAATGCCGATGACATTATAATAGAGGACTGCCGCTTCAAACGCATCCTAGGCATACCTGTCCAGATCGCCAGAAACGGCAGCGACGAGTCCACCGCCGGCCCTTACGTGACCGTACGCGGATGCACCTTCGAAGATTGCTGCAACAAGGTACGCGGTTCGGTACTGAGGATTATCGGGGCACAGGTTCTGGAAATCTCCGGCAACGCCTTCAGCGGAAGCGGACGCGGCGGATATTCCATACGCCTCGACGACGCCCCGTGGGAGAAAATCACCGTCCGCGGCAATTCCTTCCGCAACAGCGGTAAAATCTTATCTAACAGAGCTTTATGAGAAAATTAACAATACTACTTGCGCTGGTCCTTGGCGCCTGCAGCCAGGCCAACCAGAGCACCCACCCCAGTCTTCTGCTTACTGCGGACGGTGTACAGGACATACGTGCCCACAAAGGGAAGCTTCCCGTTTTCGATGCTTCCCTGGACAAACTTATCCAGGACGCCGACGAAGCCGTGGCTCGTGAAATATGCCTCCCTACGCCGAAGGACGGCGGAGGCGGCTATAGTCATGAGATGCATAAGCTCAATTACTACGACAT
>JAFWPT010000156.1 GCA_017509375.1 Bacteroidales bacterium
CTGGCAGAATCGTTCCGGGACAGCACCGAGCCCGATTCGCCGCACGACATATTGTTCTTCATCGACAACATATTCCGTTTCACCCAGGCCGGCTCCGAGGTGTCCGCCCTGCTGGGCCGAATGCCTTCCGCAGTGGGCTACCAGCCTACCCTGGCAACGGAAATGGGCTCGATGCAGGAACGCATCACTTCTACCAAGAACGGTTCAATCACTTCCGTACAGGCCGTGTATGTGCCGGCGGACGACCTTACCGACCCGGCGCCTGCCACCACCTTCTCCCATTTGGACGCCACGACTGTGCTGAGCCGCAAGATTACTTCCCTGGGCATCTATCCCGCCGTTGACCCTCTGGAGTCCACTTCCCGCATCCTCGACCCGAATATCGTGGGCGAGGAGCACTATCGTACGGCCCAGAGAGTCAAGCAGATACTCCAGCGCAACAAAGAACTGCAGGATATAATCGCCATCCTGGGCATGGACGAGCTTTCGGACGAGGATAAGCTTACCGTGAACCGTGCCCGCCGGGTGCAGCGTTTCCTATCGCAGCCTTTCCAGGTGGCCGAGCAGTTTACCGGAGTGAAGGGAGTGATGGTGGATATTGCCGATACTATCAAAGGATTTAGCATGATTCTCGACGGCGAGTGCGATGACCTGCCCGAGCAGGCCTCCTGAACGTGGGCACCATTGAGGAGGCCATTGAGAAGGGACACAAAATACTCCAGCAAGCTAAATGATGCAGCAAGCGATGGTTCTCAAAGTCTTGACGCCTGAGGGCACGAGCTTCGAAGGTCCGGTGGAGGCAGTTTACCTGCCTGGCAGCGCCGGCCGTTTTGAAGTGTTGCCCGGACACGCTCCTATCGTGTCTTCCCTCACTGTGGGGGAACTCCGTTGGGTGGCGAATGGAGAGAGCTCGTCGGTGGCTGTTATTTCAGGGGCTATGATGTTGAAAGACAATGTTGTAACTGTATGCGTAGTGCCTGGAAAATAGTATTTGTGCTTGCCTTTGCGCTTGGGCTGCTGATGCCCGTAAGAGCCTTCGCTTCCGCTCAGGATGACCCGGCTTATGCTCGGGATGAGGTGTCCTTCACGCAGGAGAGCGAGGCTGTCATCGAGGAGGAAGCCGGGGAGTCTTTCGACATGACCAAGTTTATCTTCGGTCATATCAGCGACTCCTATGAGTGGCACATCACTACTGTCAAGGGGAAGGAAATCGCTATCCCGCTGCCTTGTATCGTTATCGATAATGGCCTGAAAATCTTCAACTTCCATAACCGTGAGGAGTATGGCTATACTCTCAATGAAAACGGCAAGCTGGTAAATGCCTCCACAGGGAAGCGTCCTTTGGACATCTCTATCACCAAGAATGTGCTCGGCCTGATGATAGACAGTATCCTGCTGGTAGTACTCATCCTGTTGTGTGCCCGCTGGTACCGTAGGCACGACGTGCTGAAAGAGGCCCCCACAGGACTTGCCGGCTTGCTGGAGCCGGTCATTGTGACAATAGAGCAGGACGTTATCAAGGATGCCGTGGGTCCGGAGTATCAGAAGTATTCCCCATATCTGCTCACTGCTTTCTTCTTTATCTTGATAAACAACCTGATGGGTATCTTCCCCATCTTCCCGGGAGGGGCGAATATCACAGGCAACATAGCAGTTACCCTAGTCCTTGCCTTGTTCACTTTCTTCATAGTTAACATCTTCGGCAACAAGCATTACTGGAAGGAGATACTCTGGCCGGACGTGCCTATCTTCCTGAAAGCCATTCCAATTATGCCCGTGATAGAGATCCTGGGCATGTTTACCAAGCCTTTCTCGCTGATGATAAGGCTTTTTGCCAATATGCTGGCAGGGCACATAATGCTCCTGAGCGTCATTGCCCTTATTTTTCTCACGGCTTCCATGGGACCTTTGCTGAACGGCTCGTTGTCTTTCGTGGCCGTGCTCTTCGGCATTTTCCTGGACTGCCTGGAGTTGCTTGTGGCCTTCATCCAGGCTTATGTATTTACCATGCTGTCGGCCGTTTTCATCGGCCTTGCACATCCTCAGGCGGAACATGAAACCAATTAAAATTCAATAGATTATGTTAGGAACTCTACTTCAGGCGGCAGCCCTCGCCAAAGTGGGCGGAGCCATCGGGGCCGGAATCGTAGCCCTTGCGGCAGGACTTGGTATCGGCAAACTTGCGCAGTCCACCATGGAAGCTTCGGCACGCCAGCCGGAAATTTCCGGAGGTTTGCGTACCACCGCCATTATCATCGGTGCCCTTATTGAGGGCGTGTGCCTTTTCGGTGTAATCGTTTGTCTGCTGGCCGTGCTCCAGTCGTAGTATGTCTCTGATTACACCGGACTTCGGCCTGCTGTTCTGGATGGTCGTAATCTTCGGCGTGGTGTTTTTTCTCCTCGCCAAGTTCGGCTTTCCGGTGATTATCAAGGCTGTGCACAAGCGCTCCGACCATGTTGCGGAGGCTTTGCGCGCTGCCGAACAGGCCCGTTTGAACCTGGAAAAGTTCGCCGAAGACCAGAACCGAATCCTGGAGCAGACTAAGGTGGAAAGGGCGGATATCCTCAAAGCGGCTTCCGATGAGCGCAACGCTATGATAACCAAGGCTCGCGAGGAAGCTGCCACAGAAGCGGCAAAGGTGCTGCAGGCAGCCCGCGAAGAGATTGCTGCGGAGCGTGAACTTGCTGAGCGCCAGCTTCGTGCCGAGGTGTCGGCTCTTTCGGTTGCGGTCGCTGAAAGGATTGTACGGAAGGAGCTGGAGCAATCCGGGGAGCAGAAGGCTTTGCTGGACAAGTACGTTGACGAGGCCGTGAATGGAAGGGTAAACTGATATGAATACCGGGGCAATCACCAAGCGTTATGCCAAGGCCCTTCTCTTGTACACACAGGAGAACGGCTCCGGGGAGCGTGTCTGCGAGCAGGTGCGCCGTATGCTTCGTGATTCGTCGGCTTTGCCCGACAGACTCGAGCCGGACTTGGAACGCTTTATCGCCCTGCTTGCAGAGCGTGGCCGCAAAGACTACCTCAGGCGCATTCTCAGCTGTTTCCTGGATCTTTACGTAGAATCCGTAGGTCTCAAGAACGTGAGGCTTATTACCGCCGTGCCCTCTCCGGGCCTGGAGGAAAGGATTCGGGAATCGATAGAAAAGCGTACGGGGTGCAGGGTGATAATAGAAACCGAAGTTGACCCGGTCCTGATAGGCGGCTTCAGGGTGATCGTCAACGGCGAAATGCTGGATGCGAGCGTGCGGCACCAGTTGAGCGTGCTGCAGCGCGACTTTATTGAAAAGAACAACAGAATTGTATAGATGGCACAGAATTCTATTAAGGCGAGTGAAGTTTCCGATATACTCCTTGAACAATTGCGGGGAGTTGACATGTCGGTGAAATACGAGGAAGTGGGCAGTGTCCTCACCGTCAGTGACGGCGTGGCCCGGATTCACGGTCTCGGCAATGCGGAGGCCGGGGAACTGCTGGAGTTCGACAGCGGCGTGAAGGCCGTGGTGATGAACCTCGAAGAGGATAGTGTGGGTGCCGTGCTCCTCGGCCAGACCGATCTGGTCAAGGAAGATATGGGCGTGCGCAGGCTCGGTCGTATCGCCGGAATAGAAGTGGGCGAGGGCTTGGTGGGAAGAGTCGTAGATCCCATCGGTACGCCGCTGGACGGAATGGGGCCGTTGAAAGGGGACACGGTACGTATGCCGCTGGAGCGCAAGGCCCCGGGCGTGATTTTCCGGGAACCGGTTCATGAACCTCTCCAGACCGGCCTGAAGGCGATTGACGCCATGATTCCTATAGGAAGGGGTCAGCGTGAGCTTATAATCGGAGACCGTCAGACCGGAAAGACAGCCATTGCCATCGATACCATCATCAACCAGCGCTCAGGATGGCTGGCCGGGAATCCAGTTTACTGTATCTATGTGGCCGTGGGCCAGAAAGGCTCTACTGTGGCATCCATAGTACAGACACTGCGTGAAAAAGGAGCTATGGACTACACTATCGTGGTTGCCGCTACCGCCGCCGATCCTGCTGCCCTGCAGTATTATGCTCCTTTCGCGGGAGCTGCCATAGGGGAGTATTTCCGCGATACCGGCCGTCATGCCCTTGTGGTCTATGATGACCTGAGCAAGCAGGCTGTGGCTTACCGCGAAGTTTCCCTCATCCTCCGCCGTCCCTCCGGCCGTGAGGCTTATCCGGGGGACGTTTTCTATCTGCACTCCCGTCTGCTGGAGCGTGCCGCCAAGATTATTTCCCAGCAGGAGGTGGCAGAGCAGATGAATGACCTTCCGGAGGCCTTGAAAGGCAAGGTAAAGGCCGGAGGCTCGCTTACGGCGCTGCCTATAATCGAGACTCAGGCAGGGGATGTATCCGCATATATTCCCACCAACGTGATTTCTATCACAGACGGCCAGATATACCTAGAGAGTTCACTTTTCAACTCCGGGTTCAGGCCGGCTGTAAACGTGGGTATTTCCGTGTCCCGCGTGGGCGGCTCGGCGCAGGTGAAGAGCATGAAGAAAGTGGCCGGTACCCTCAAGATAGACCAGGCACAGTTCGAGGAACTGGAGTCCTTCTCCAAGTTCTCTTCCGACCTGGATAAGGTGACCGCTATGACCCTGGACAAGGGACGCAAAAATAACCAGCTGCTTATCCAGCCCCAATACAGTCTCATGCCGGTGGGAGAGCAGGTGGCTGTGCTTTATTGCGGAACACACGGCTTGATGGCGGATATCCGGGTGAATCAGGTAATCGAGTTCCAGCGGCTGTTTCTGGAAAGGATGCGTGCTGTTCACGGAGCCGTCCTGGACGAATTGGGAGCGGGAGTCGTTTCCGAAACCGCTACGGGCATAATTGAAAATGTTGCTGCCGACATATGCCGTCACTTAGGGAAATAAAGGACAGGATAGCGTCTGTGCGCAGCACGCTGAAGATTACTTCAGCGATGAAGCTGGTTGCGTCTTCCAAGTTGAGGAAGGCACAACGGGCCATAGAGGCCTTGCGCCCGTACGAAAAGACACTTTCCGATATCCTGGCTCTTGCCGGCGCAGCTGCGGCTGAAACGCTTCCCCGTATTTCTCATGAGCCGGACTCAGTGTTTGAGGCAGAGCCGGACGGAAATCTTGTTGTCCTTGCTTTCTCAAGCAACAGCTCTATGTGCGGTGCGTTCAATGCCAATGTGATAAAGCGTACGCTTGACCTGCTGCATGAATCCGGAAAAGCGGTTGAGACCTGGGCGTTCGGACGCAAGATGCTAGACGCTTTGCGCAAATCGGAGTACCCGGCGGCGCGCGATTGCTCGCATTTGGTGGCTCATCCCTCTTTTGAAGGAATCGCAGAGATCTCAAGGGACTTGCGCACCAGGTACGAGTCAGGGGACATTTCCGGGGTCGTGCTGGTTTACAATCATTTTGTTAGTACAGGCCGCCAGCAGGTGGTGGTGGAACCATATCTCGGTCAGGATGCCGATGTTTTCTCCGGCTTCGGAAGCGAAACTGAAGATAAGCCTTTAGCGGACGACTATATACTTGAACCGTCCGGACCGGAACTTCTTCAGATTTTGATGCCCCAAGTGCTGGATTTGAAGCTCTATGCCGCATTGCTGGATTCGGCCGCTTCGGAGCACGCCGCACGTATGATAGCTATGCAAGCCGCTACCGATAATGCAGAGTCCCTGCTCAAAGAGATTACTCTTGAATACAACAAGGGCCGCCAGCAGAAGATTACTTCCGAAATACTTGACCTTGTAGGCGCCGAGGCGTAGCTGCAGCAAGGTTCCAACGGTACCGTATAATCACAGAGCAATATATACAAATGAAGGCTGACCGTGTGGCCAGCCTTCATAAGCTAATAATTGTCATTGGTTAGTTGCCGGCTTGGAAGGTATCATATCCATAGCCCAGGTTACCTGCACTAACGTTGTACTGAGTCCAGATATCTACATAATTGTAATCAGGATAGTAAACGTTATACGGCAGATAGTCATCGCTTCCCTGCCAGGTAGCAACGTCACGGGCAGATATCATACCATAGGTGCCATAGGAGAGGCCGATAGGCTTGTTGGCAACTCTGACGTTATAGAATGTATCGCCATCCTTATCCTTCTGAGCTTCACCGACTACCTCGAATACACGATGGAATCCGGGAGCATAGAGGTCGGGGAAACGGTAGCGTCCTTCAATCTGGTCGCACTTCTGGAGTTTGGCGGGAACCGGGCCAGCACCAAGTTTTGCCATAGTCTCAGAGGAATAAGTACCATTTGCGAGATCAGTCCAGGACAAACCGGTGAAGGAGGTGTAGGCCAAATCAGAAGCACTGGAGGAAAATCCTGCTACTGCAATACGGTTTTCACCCTTAATACCAGTGATAATCGCGTTGAAAATCTTTGCACCGTCGATATCGCTGTTTACCAGTTCAGCCTTTTGACCATTGGCTTTCACATAGTCGGCATATCCGCTTTCGCCTTTAGCCTCAAGATTAGCGTCAAAGTCGGCGGCAGGCTCCAGGAAGTAGTAAAGCTCTTCAACCTTATTGTTTGCTGCGACCCTTATAGCGACATCATTGTCGGGATTGTATTCGCCTCCGGGAGCGTAAGTGTAAACTATTACATTCGGATTGGGATCGTTGCCAGGTTCTGTACCTGCAATTTGTTCGCAAGCCGTGAAGACGAGCGCTGCTACAGCAGCAATCAGAGATATATACTTTTTCATACTGCTATCAGATTAATTAAACTTGAAAGGATCAGAGTCTCCGTCCGGTGCTACAGGCTCGTTGTTGTTGGTGCAGGAGAAGTTGTAGTTGGTCTCAGTCTGCACGATGCAGAGGTTCATCCAGTCCGGAGTGCTGGGCACGTTGAAACGGAAGGTCTCTACGTGGTTGGTGCCCGGATAGTTGCGGATGATACCCTTCTGCAGACGCTTGATGTCCTTGGTCGCCATACCTTCGCCCCAGAACTCTACACGGCGCTGCCACCATACTTCGTTGACGAAAATACCGCTGGAAGTGTTGTAGTATGCATCGGTGTGGGTTCCATATTCATAGGCATCGTCACGGGTCTTGGCGAATGCGGTAAGCAGGGCGACACCGTCAGCCTCGTTGATGCGGCCGGCTGCCTCGGCTTCGATAAGGTACATTTCCTCAACACGCATGAGAGGAACTGCAACAACGAAACCAACGTATTGGTTGTCGCGTCCAGCCTCACCGCCCGCGGTGCGGAACTTGAGGTTCAAACCACCTACGGCGTGGAAGTCGGAGCTTAGCACGTTGGCTGAATAAAGCCAGTCGGGATGGTTGGTATATACGGAGAGAGCCTGAAGGGCACTGGCCTGAGGCATTTCATCGATAGCGAAATCTACGAAGCAGTTCTTGCGGAAATCGCTTGCAGGAATGGTCTCGTAGAGGTGGCGGTCGATGAAGATAGGACGGCCGTAACTTGCAGCATAACCGCAACCGGAAGTCTTAGGATTGATTTCCATGCACATCCAGGAACCCCAGCTGGAGTCACCGTCGTTCTTCTGGATGTTGGGATCGTCGGACTTGTAGGTCACGCCGAGCATCCAGGAGTCGTTAGGAGTGTTGAAACCGGTCTCCCAGTTGGTGTATGCATTCTTATCCATGATGGTATAGCCGGCCTGGGCTTTCTTCGCGTAGTCCTTGGCGTTCTGCCAGTCACCCATAAGGAGATAGGCGCGGGCCTTAAGACCATAGACACAACTTACATCAGGCAGATACTTGTTAGGACGCTGATAGCCTTCAAGATAGGCCTCGGCTTTGTTGAGGTCGCTGATAATCTGGCCGAACATGACCTCGTTGGTTGCACGGGGATTGTTGGCAAGATCTTTCACGGACGTTGTCTCAAGTACGAGAGGAACTGTCTCTGCTTCCTTGTCGACGTAGCAGGGCTTGTTCGCAAACATCTGGGCAAGGTCAAGATACAGATAGGCACGATAGAACAGTGCTATACCTGCGCCGGGAGCTTTATCGGCATCCGGCTCGGGACCTGCAAGGGAGATGACGTTGTTGCAAGCCTTCAGCCATCCATAGTAGTGGGTCCATGCGTACTGGCTGTTAGCCCAGGTGGGGCCGAGGTGGTCGATGCAATACCAGCTGTCGAACCATCCGTTGGTCAGTGCAGGAGGGACAAGGTCGTTGCCCATAAGGTCCCAGTCCAGGAAGAACTGGGGGAGACCGAAGTCATTCGCCCTGGTGTCGCTGGGGGAGTAAATGAACTGGCCTACCAGAGTAGCGGTAACTGCATCCACGAAAAGGTCATAGGCCCCGGGAGCGTTTGCCACCTGTTCTGCAGTAGCGACGCTGGTCTGCGGAAAAGATTCCTTTATGCAACCGGCTGCTATTGTAAGTGTGCAGACGGCGGCAAAGATATAATTCAATATTTTTTTCATATTCGTATCCTCCTCAAATTAGAAAGTGACCTGGATGCCACCGGAAATGTTGCGGACAGGGGAGTACGTATTCACTGTAGCAGTGCTGGACAGCGAATAGCGGGGATCGAAGCCCTTGCGGGCGGAGATGTAACCGAGGTTCTCGCCGACTGCATAAATGCGGATGCGGCTGATAACCTTGTCGATACCGAGCTTGCGTACGGGTACGTTGTAGCCGACGGAGAAGGACTGGAAGTTGATGTAGCTTGCGTTGGTCAGCCAGCGGCTTGATCCGGCTGCTGCATCGGAGTCACCATACTGCCAGCGAGGAATGTTGCTGCTGGTGTTGTTGGGAGTCCAGGCCTTGAAGATATCCATCGAGTAGTTGTAACCGCCGTCGGAAGATTTCTGAGCAGGGTCCATCAACTGGGCGTAGGTGTTGTCGATGATACGGCCGCCGATCTGGTAATCGAAAGTAGCGTTGATATCGAAGTCCCAGAAGCGGAAGGAAGTGTTCAGACCACCGAATGCCACAGGAAGGAGAGAACCCAGAGTGTAGCGGGTTGCCTCGCCGATGTGGGTAGTGGTTCCTGAGTACTGGGTACCGGGGCGGTTGGTGACGTTGGTGCTTTGCTTGCCGCCGAGGACGCTGAGGTCAGCGTCATAGTAGTACAGAGCTTCACCGTTCTCGCTTACGCCCGCGTAAACATAGTTCATATAATTACGCATCTCGCCGCCTTCGGTCCACCAATAGGTGCTCTCGTAGTAACCTCCCTTAGGATTGGCCTCGGTCTTGCTGTCGGGGTTGATCTTGGATTCAGGCAGTCTGAGGATCGCGGTCTTGTTGGCTGCGATGTTGCCGCCTATGCTCCACTCGAAATCGCGGGTGCGGACGGGGACAACCTGGAGGCTGAGTTCGAGACCCTTGTTGGCGATGTCGCCTATGTTGCCATAGTAACCGCGGGTACCTGCGGATTCAGGGATGGAAATCCAGAAGAGCAGGTTGGAGGTCTTCTTGTAGTAAGCGTCGAGGGATCCGGCAACGCGTCCTCTCCAGAAGCTGAATTCAACACCGACGTTGGTGTTTGTCGTGGTCTCCCAGGTGATCTCGGGGTTACCGAGCAGACGGAAGGTCGGGGACATGCTGGTGTCGGAGGACTTGGAAAGGTCGTAGGTGTCGGTGTAAGCGTAGCTGGTGATGCCGTCGTTACCCTGCTGACCGATGGAGGCCTTGAGTTTCAGGAGGTCGATTGCGGTGGCGCCGGAAAGGAAACCTTCCTTGGAAAGAATCCAGGCTGCGCCGAAGGACCAGAAGTTACCCCAGCGGTGGGCGGGATCGAAAATGGAAGATGCATCAC
>JAFWPT010000157.1 GCA_017509375.1 Bacteroidales bacterium
GCTTGGATGCCCAGGCTGGAGCATAAAGGTCGTAGGAACTCACCTGGTATGGGGCTCCGTCAACCCAGCCCTTATCTTTCACGTCTATGACCGGGAAGAGGTAGTATCCGCGCGTACTGATGCAGGAGGCCGTTTCCGAGCCGTAGAAAGGCTTGCCGGGATGAGTATCGCGGAAAGTCTCGTAGGCATGGGGCTTATAGTTGAAGCCGTACACGTCCAAAGCGTCGGCATAGGGCTGGGTAGAAGCCCACTGATTGTCGTTTCCTGCAGTTGTGGGTCGGGTGGGGTCTTCACGATGGCAAATATCCGTAAGCTGCCGGGCTATGTGCCACTTCTCGGGGAGCCCCTGCTCCCCCACTTCGTTGCCTATGCTCCACATTATGACGCTGGGGTGGTTGCGGTCGCGGCGTATCATGTCCACCAGATCCCTCTCCGCCCATTCGTCAAAGATCTTGGCATAGCCGTTCGGCTTCTTGGGGACGGTCCAGGTGTCCGTGAGTTCGTCTATCACCAGGAAGCCCATGCGGTCGCAGAGGTCCAGGAGCTCGATTGCAGGAGGATTATGGCTCATACGTATGGCATTGCAGCCCATATCCTTGAGTTTCAAGAGTCTGCGCACCCAGGCATCGGTATTCCACGCGGCCCCCAGAGCACCGGCATCGTGGTGCAGGCACACCCCTTTGAGGAAGGTCTTGCGGCCGTTCAGCCAGAAACCGTCCGGGCGGAACTCGGCACTGCGCAAGCCAAAGTAAATACTGAAACAGTCTTTGCCGGCGGCAGAATTGATGCACACCCTTGCCTCGTACATATACGGGGAATCTGGAGACCAGAGGCGGGCGTCCGGAATGCTGAAGCATTGCACGGTCTCGGCTCCGTCGGTCAAGCCGGATAGTTCTGTTTCACAACGGGTTACAGCAGTTTTTCCGTCCAAGGGGAAGACTTCTGTCCTAATGCTGGCCCCAACTGGCTCACCAGCATTGCGCAGGCCTATATGCAGCTCCACCTCGCTCCCGCGGCTAAGCGCAAAGCTGCGGTACGGGTCAGCTCCTGCCTTCGGGGCCTTGACCAGATAAACATTGCGGTAAATGCCGCCTCCCGGATACCAGCGGGAAGACTCCTCAGGATTATCCAGGACTACCGAAACCGTATTGGCCCCTTCTTTAAGAGCGGGCGTAAGCTCCACGCAGAAGGACGAATAGCCGTAAGGCCTGCCGCCGAGCTCAGTGCCGTTGACGCTTACTACGGCGTTCGACATGGCCCCACCGAACTCCAGGAAAACCAGGCCATCCAAATCTTTTGCGCTGATATTCAAGCTTTTGGTATATTCCGCATGGCCCCACCAGCGGAGTTTGCCGGTCTCTCCCGGAAAATTCTGGTCAAAAGGGCCCTCGACGCCCCAGTCATGAGGCAGCGAAATGGTACGCGCGGGGGCGCCCTCCAGCGAGAAGGACCAGGAATCATTAAATGGGACCCTTTGCCCGGAATAGCTGAAAGGTTGAATGGAATTTACTGTTGTACAAGCAGTTGCGACAAGCGCAAGAATAGCCGTAAGTGTCTTCATCATGTGTTCTTTGAATTATAAAGTTACTAACTTATAAGCAGTATTCCAAATTCAAAGAATTTTGATTACATTTGCGAAAAAGTGATATCATATATGGAAGCTCAAGCAAGGATACAAACGGTTCTCCGCCTTCCCACGGAACTCTACCAACGAGTGAAGCGCAACGCAAATAAAGAACATCGCTCCTTCAACAGCTATATAGAACACGTATTGGATAAAGAGACAGATATTATTTTCCCTAAACTGGGACCCGATTTCAAGATCTCAGATGAAATCCAAAGACTTTCGGGCACGGTACACCTGCGTAAGCTATCAAAGGAAGAACTCGACGCTGATCCTAAACTCGCCTATTTAGCAGAAAAGTATGGACTATGAAAGCATTTGTCGACACTAATATCCTTTTAGATTATCTGGTGTACGAAAGAATACACAGACAAGATGCCCAGATTATTTTTGAAGGAGCACGACAGAATTTGTACAATTTGGTGATTACAACCCAAAGCATTATAGACGCAGCATATATTGTGAAGAAAGCAGGATCATCATGTGCCGAGACTGAAGAATTCATAGATTGGCTCACTCTGCATATAAATATGGATAGTATAGACTCACATGATATTCGAGAAGCCCTTAATTCTGAAATGCCGGACTTTGAAGACAATGCTCAGTTCGCTCACGCAGAATCTTCAAATTGCGACTATTTGATTACAAATGACAAAGAAATGTTTGGAAGAAAGAGTTCGACAGGCATGATAATAATGTCGTCTGAGCAATTTGTTTCACTAATGCAACAGCGGTGATATTTGGAATTCCGCTCCGGAATTGTTATTATTGTGTGTTACGACAATACATTCTATGAGAAGGTTTTCCATCCTATTTGCCACAGCGCTTGCAGTGCTGGCCTGCGGTTGCAACAAAGTTTCCACAATATCATTCGACAAATCGGTAAGCAGCCCGGACGGCTCTCTGTCAGTTAGTTTCGGAATCGCTCCTGACGGCTCCCCCATGTACCAACTCGTACGCAAGGGCAAAACCGTAATAGCGCCGTCACGCCTGGGTTTTGAACTCACCGACGGCAATTGGCTTTCCAAGGATTTCACAATAAGCTCCGTAGATTTTGGCTCCGCTGATGAAACCTGGCACCCGGTATGGGGCGAGGAGCGTGACATACGAAACTGCTACAATGAGATGACCGTTACCCTGGAGCAAAAGCCGGAAGGCATAAAAGCTCCCCAGAGCGGGGTAAGCGCAACGGATCCTGACTACTCCGGAGACCCCGGCAACGCCTCCGGCAAAGGGGCGGTGATGCGGATACGCTTCCGTATCTACGACGACGGACTTGGCTTCCGCTACGAATTCCCGCTGGAGAACAAGTTGCGCTATTTCAATATCAAAGAGGAACTTACAGAATTCGCCATGGGCGGCGACCACATGGCATGGTGGATCAGCGGCGACTACGACACACAGGAGTACAACTATACCCATAGCCGCCTGAGCGAAATACGCAGCTGCTCCGAGAAGATGCGTCTGGGCAATGCTTCCGCCACCGGTTTCTCGCCCACCGGAGTGCAGACCTCCCTGCAGATGAAGACGGATGACGGCCTCTACATTAACATCCACGAGGCAGCGGTAGTGAATTACCCCACCACCAACCTCGACCTGGATGACAAGAAAATGGTTTTCCGCACTTGGCTCACCCCTGACGCAGAGGGCATCAAGGGCCGTATGCAGGCACCCTGCGTGACTCCATGGCGCACCGTATTGGTGGTGGACGACGCACGTAAAGTGCTGGCCTCCAGGCTAATTCTCAATCTCAACGAGCCTTGTGCCATTGAAGACGTGAGCTGGATCCATCCCGTCAAGTATATGGGTGTATGGTGGGAGATGATTACCGGGAAGACCCAGTGGAGCTACACCTGGGACCTGCCTTCCGTGCAGCTGGGAGTGACTGATTACAAGTCCCTTAAGCCTCACGGGCAGCACGGAGCGAACAATGCCAATGTACGACGCTACATAGATTTCGCGGCGGCAAACGGCTTTGACGCCTTGCTCATCGAAGGTTGGAACGAAGGCTGGGAAGACTGGTTCGGCCACCAGAAAGACTACGTATTCGATTTCGTGACCCCTTATCCGGATTTCGACCTGCCGGCCTTGAACCAGTATGCCCACGAAAAGGGCATACGCCTGGTAATGCACCACGAAACTTCTTCATCCACAATGAATTATGAGCGCCATATAGAGGCCGCATACGAGCTTATGAACCAGTATGGCTACGATGCGGTGAAGAGCGGCTACGTGGGCAACATCATACCTTACGGCGAGCACCACTACAGCCAGCCGCTCATCAACCACTATCTCTACGCCCTGAAAGAGGCGGCAAAGCATCACATCATGGTGAACGCCCACGAAGCGGTGCGCCCTACCGGCCTTTGCCGCACGTGGCCGAATCTCATAGGCAACGAATCCGCTATGGGCACGGAGTACCGTGGTGCGATCAATCCAGGACACAGCTGCGTGCTGCCCTTCACCCGCCTGCAGGGAGGTCCCATGGATTACACTCCGGGCATATTCGAGCAGGATATGTCGGTCACTGCACCCGGACAGCACGGAAAGATGCGCCATACCATAGGCAACCAGCTGGGCCTCTATGTGACCTTCTATTCCCCGCTGCAGATGGCCGCAGACCTGCCCGACAACTACGAGCGCTTCCCGGATGCATTCCAGTTCATCAAAGACGTAGCGGTTGACTGGGAAAAGAGCATTTATATAGAGGCCGAGCCCGGCGAATACATAGTGACTGCCCGCAAGCCCCGGCTTGAGACCCTCAATTCCGGACGCCTCGGCGGCAAATCCGGAGCGTATGAATTTGTCTATGCCGGAGGCAAGGCGCACGACGTATGGTTCGTGGGAGGCGTCTGCGGAGAGCAGGCCCACGAAAGTTCTGTGAGCCTGGATTTCCTGGAGCCCGGAAAGAGCTATGAGGCAGTGCTTTACGCCGACGGCCCGGATGCCGATTACGAAAGCGCCCCGCAATCGTACGTTATCACCCGTTCGGTGGTTTCCTCGAAGGACGTGTTCCGGGTAAAGATGGCCCGCAGCGGCGGTTTCGCGCTGAGCCTGAGAAGCTTATAGTTAGACTTACCCCCTATGGAAGTCAGGGAAAAGATTGAGCTGCTGCCGCATAATCCCGGAGTTTACCGCTATTACGACGACAAGGGCACGGTAATCTACATGGGCAAGGCGAAGGAC
>JAFWPT010000158.1 GCA_017509375.1 Bacteroidales bacterium
GGAATTCTATAAAGACGATAAAGTTCAGGTAGGTAAAACCCGCGGCAAGGTCATACTTCAGACTTTCTCGACCGAGTCGCTGGTACGGGCCAACGCCATATTCAAGGGCCGGCTACCCATGTGTTTCCTGCTGTGGCCTCCCTGTCCCGATGATATTCCCGGAGGCGACCTGGAGACCGAAAACGGCTTCCGCGCCATTCTGGAGTGGGCAAAGGCCAACGGAGCAAATATCAGCGGCCCGTCCATTTCCGGCGAACCGAACAACTATGCAGAGCTCAACCACGAATGGCAGGCCAAGCTGGTTCATGAATACGGCATGCTTAACCACCCTTATTCTTTTGACTCCCTGGAGCAGATGGAGGAGCAGACCGGCCGTTCGGACGGCTTCTTTACAAATCGCTCTGATCTCACCCTCCAATATTTGATAGACAAGGGCTTGCGAAAGAACGGAGCGCCCCTTACAGTGCCGGACCCGGTTTTGACCCTGGAGCGTCTGGGCTACTGATTTCTACTCCTGGTACAGAAGATATGGACGGCGTTGCTCCTTGAAACGGGCAACGTCGTCTTTCCATCTAGCCTGAATCTGTTCTGCAGAAGCCCCACCGAGCAGCATACCTCGCGCCCAATCTACTCCTATCTGCAGCTCGAAGTGCTTCCTTTCCATGAAGAAAGCGCTGTCGGCAGGCATGTGCTTATAGGCATCGATGAGATACTCCAAATCAATCTGCTTAGCCCATATTTCTTCCAGAGGAAGCCCGCGAAGGTCTACTCCGTAGCACACTTGGTCACGGTAGCGCGGCCTGGTCGCCCCGGGGATACTGCGCGGAATGAAGGAGAAGCCGCGGTTTGCCATGGCAGGATGACCGTAAATCTCGAAAGGCCAGGCAGTTCCGCGGCCGGCAGTCACTTCCGTCCCTTCGAAGAAGCAGGTGGAACTATACAAGTAGATGGAACGCATGTCCTTCAGATTGGGCGAAGGCGGCATGACCAGGGTGCAGCGTGTCTGATGGGTATAATTGCGGCACGGAATGACCGTAATGTCGCATTTCAGGCCGTCTTTCAGCCACCCTTCCCCGTTCATCATCAAAGCAAGTTCTCCCAGTGTCATCCCATGCACCATTGCTATGGGAAGGGAGCCTATGCCTGACTTGAAGCGCATATCCAGGATAGGGCCGTCCACGTAGAAACCGTTGGGATTGGGTCTGTCAAGGATAATGACCTTTTTGCCGTACGTTGCGCATGCATCCAGCAGATGCTGCATCGTTACATAATATGTATAATAGCGCAAGCCGACGTCTTGTATATCCACCACAAGCACGTCAAACTTGGACATATTCTCGTCACTTGGCATGTATGAGCCTTTCTCATACAGTGACAGTATTGGCACGCCTGTCTTTTCATCCATGCCGGAGTTAACGCTCGCCCCGGGATCGGCCATGTTACGGAAGCCATGCTCCGGAGAGAAAACAGCAGTCACGTTTACTCCCTTTTCAAGTAGGACATCCAGGATGTGCGGTCCCCATACAACCGGTTTTGTGGTATCTGACGGGGTACCGAAAGGAATCCCGGCGCTCTCCGGAGTTACTTCCTGACCGCCTTCAAGACACCAATTGTAGACCTTGTCTCCAACAATTCCGCTCTGGTTGCTCAGTAATGCCACGCGCTTGCCTTCAAGCAGCGGCAGATAGGAACGGAATTGTTCGTCTCCCAGTATAACCCTGCGGGAACAAGAAATGGCCGCTATGAGTACGGCAGCGAGCAAAAACAATCTGCGTTTCATTTTCTAAAGTAGTCAACTGACTGTAAATCACCGGATGAGCTCCCAACATGAAGCTTGAAGGAGCCTGGAAGTATCTTCATGTTGCAATCTGGTTCAGACCACCACTCGAACAATTCCGGACGGAGTTCAAACCTTACATTTACGGTTTCCCCGGCAGGGATACTGACTCTTCGCCAGTCCCTGAGGGTTATCACCGGACCTTCGGTATCTCCCGGACGGCTCACATAAAGCTGTACTACTTCTGTTCCGTCCCGCCGGCCGGTATTGGTTACGGGAACTAACAAGACCTTTCCGCGAATTTTCGGACGGCCATAAGCAAAAGCAGTGTAAGAAAGGCCGAATCCGAATGGAAACAGCGGCTCGCCCCGAAAATAGCGGTAGGTATGTCCTTCCATGTTATAATCCTCGGGATCCGGCAGGTCGGAAGTATGCCGATAGAAAGTCACCGGCATCTTCCCCGATGGCAAAACCTTACCCGTCAACACATTGGA
>JAFWPT010000159.1 GCA_017509375.1 Bacteroidales bacterium
ATCTTTAAACTATAAATTTTACTAATATGACAATCCCTCAACTATCCATTTTTATTGAGAACCGTTCCGGTACTCTTATCAAGGTTCTTGATGCCTTGAAGGAAGCAAATATTCAGATTGTAGCCTCCACTATTGCAGATACTGCAGAGTACGGTATTTATCGTCTTATATGCAGCGAGCCTATGCGTGCTTGCGAAGAGTTGAAAAAGGCGAATGTAGCAGTTGCTCTCAGTGATGTTTTCGCCATCGAGATAGACGACCAGCCCGGGCGTGCTGCGGAGGCTGTTAAGCTTTTCAGCGAGGCAGGCATTAGCATTACCTATATGTATTCGTTCCTGTTACGCGGAAAGGGCGTTCTTATCTTCCGCACCGATGACGGAGAAAAAGCCGCTAAAGTTATTAAGGACAATAACCTTAAGAGTATCGATGGGGCAGCCCTTGCTTTGTGGGCATAATCAACTTTTTGCGTGCAGAAGAAAGTAAGAAAGAAGAAACGCAGACTTAAGAAGAGTGTCAAGCGCGGCTGCCTGGGGATAATTATATTCCTGCTGTTGCTGGCACTCTTCTTACTCGTCAGGTGTACTCCAGCCAAAGATTTTCTGTTTGGTAGTGGCGAACCGGATGAGGAGGAGATAGTAGAACCGGACAGCGTGGATATGGTGATTGCCGACAATCTGGAACACCTTATCCGTCGGTCTTCTTTAATTGATACCACAATGCTGGCGGTAGATATATACGACCTTACCCGTGGTTGTTATGTCTATGAGTATCATAGTCACCGCAGAATGATTCCGGCTTCCTGCATGAAACTGCTTACTGGCGTCAGGGCGCTAAAACAACTTGGCACAGACCATCAGTACAATAGCTATGAGTATGTTTTAGGCACGGTGAGGCGCGATACACTTTATGGCGATTTACTCCTTCAGATGGACGACGACCCTCTTTTGCTTTCCTTTGATGAATTTTCCCAAGCGGTTAAATATCGGGGTATCAGTCATATAAAAGGGAAAGTCATCTTTGATCTTCTGCGGACAGACACTTTACGGCCACATCATACCGCCCAGCCATACGATATTACTTATAAGCAGGTCCCTTTATTGATGAAAGGTGCTCCGCGAGTAAGAAGTGAGTTTCTGGCTTCTCTTAGGGCTGCTGGCGTTACTTACGAGCGGGATACCCTTCTTTTTAATATGCCGCTTAAGGCAAATGCTGAGTTAATCTATCAGTTCCAAACGCCTTTGCGGGAAGTTTTGAAACCTATGCTCATCAACAGCAGCAACGTAAAAGCTGAGTGTGTTCTATACCATATCATACATGCGCAGGACCGAATGGCAGAACCGGATACTTGTCTGCAAATGTCTGCCCTTGATTTTGTACAATCAGAGGGTATCTACGATAGAATGGCCGATTTTGTCGTGAATGATGGCAGCGGCCTTTCTCCCGAGAACAGACTGACAGCTGACTTTCTGGTACAGCTGATGATATATGCCTATAAGCAACCCGAGATAAAAGATGTTTTTATTGATGAGGCTTTGGCTACACCGGCTCATCCTGTACGGCATGGATCTTTGTTAGGCCGCATGTCGGCTCCATGCTTTAGAGACCGAATCTTCTGCAAGACAGGCACGCTGGTTTCTTATGCGTCTTCTTCACTTACGGGTTATGCGCATCACATAAACGGAAGGTGGTTTGCCTTCAGTATCATCAACAATAATTCTCCGGTATATGATGCTAGAGAGTTTCAGGATGCCGTTTGCCGCGTTTTGGTAGAGTGACAACTCTCACAATCACACTTGCATCCGCACCCCTCGCATTCAGAACAATGCGGTTTCTTAAGATACTGACGTAGCGCAAGGGCTGCTACTATCACTATCACGGCCAAAAGAAGGATACTCTGTATATTCATTTATAAGTTTACAGTTTACGGTTTACAGTTGAGCAGTTATCGAAATTCTCAATGTTCAACAAAATTCTCCTCCTCCTCGGGGGAGGTTGGGAGGGGGCTTCAATTTTCAATTTTCAATTATCAATTCTCAATTATTCACTCCCCCAAAGGGGGAGATGGAGGGGGCTTTTTATACTACCAGATGTACCAAGAATGCTACTATCCAAGCTATGAGGCATTGTCCCGTCATAATAAGCAAGGCCCATTTCCCGCCTAATTCTCGGCGTATGGTAGCTATTGCTGCTACACAAGGGGTATAGAGCAGACAGAACACCAACAGTGTAAAGGCTGTTCCTGTCGAAAGCACTTCTGTAATACTTGCACCGGCAAATAGGGTGCTAAGGGTGCTGACTACCACTTCTTTGGCCAAGAAACCACTAACAAGAGAGGTTACAATGCGCCAGTCTCCACATCCCAACGGACTAAATAGGGGAGCTACAATGTTTGCCATTTGTGCCAACATACTTTCTGACTCCATTCCGGACTGTACCATCTGAAGGTGAAAGTCGAAAGTTTGCAGAAACCAGATAACGATGCTGGCCAAGAATATAATGGTAAAGGCTCGCTGCAGGAAATCCTTGGCTTTCTCCCAAAGTAGTCTGGCAACATTTATTGGTACAGGCATACGGTAATTGGGGAGTTCCATCACGAAAGGAACAGCTTCGCCTCTGAACAGTGTACGTTTAAGTATTAACGCCACAACAATACCTGTAAAGATACCTATTATATATAAGCCTGCCATCACCCATCCTGCATGTTTTGGAAAGAAGGCTGCAGCAAAAAAGGCGTAAATGGGAATCTTGGCCGTACAGCTCATAAAGGGAGTAAGCATAATGGTAAGACGGCGGTCTCGTTCGCTGGGAAGGGTACGGCTGGCCATTACGCTGGGAACGGAACAGCCAAAGCCTATCAGCAGAGGCACGATACTTCGACCTGAAAGTCCCAACTTACGCAGCAGCTTATCCATCACAAAGGC
>JAFWPT010000160.1 GCA_017509375.1 Bacteroidales bacterium
GCCTGTGATAGCTTCAAGCCGTAGTTTTTTTGCAAATTACTATAAGACAGAACTATTTGTGATGCGTTAATACATCTTGAACAACCGCCACAGGAGTCGTCCTCTCCGCCAGAAGGCCTTCAGCATGCGCTGGAGGCCTTCTGCCGTAGAGGACGAGATGGGCCGCAAGCGGCCCCGGCTATTATCCCCCTGCACCCCCAGGGGACAAGGGGAGGGTTCCCCTTGCGCCGCTGTCGCGGCTACCCCCTCTGTCGGCGCTTCGCGCCTCCGATTTCCCGCACCCGGAGAGTCCGAGAAAAGGCCCGCACAGCGGGGCTAATCTCGCCCTCCGTAAGAGTCATTATCAGATTGTTACGTGAAGTGGGTTTCGATATTTGATGTCACAAATTGTGATTTCAAAATGGCCATCTCCTCTATTCCCCGAGCTTCTTCCACTCCTGGGGAGTCATGCCGGTGATGGATTTGAAGTTGCGGTAGAAGGAGGTGTATGAAGAGAAGCCGGATTCGGCGGCAACGTCGTCGAGGAGCATTTCGGGGTGCTCGCGCATGAGGGTCTGGGAGTTGCGGACGCGGTATCCGTTGACGATATCAGTGAAGCTGCCGCCGGAAACGTTGTTGAGGAGGAGGCTCACGTAGGTCTTGTTGGTGGCGAGTTCGGAGGCCAGGTCGGTGATTCGCAGGTCTTTGCGGCGCCAGAGTTCCTTTTCTTCGATAAGAGTCGATATCTGCTCCATCAGGTTGCCGGTGAGGCGGCTCTCTTCTGCCTGGACGGGCTGCTTCCGGGGCAAAAGGCGCAGCATGAGGATGATGACGCCGGCGATCAGAAGCGCTGCCAGAATGATAACCCAAAGCGGAACACCGGTTTTCTGCGGCTGCTCCGTGTGAAGGATGTATGCCGACTGATATGTATTGAAGAAATCCTGCACGACGGGGCATGTGCCCTGCTCCCATCCGGTGCCCCCGGCAAGGACGAACCTGCCTCCGGAAAGCATCTTCGCGCAGCCGGCAGGGAAGCCTCCGGGCTGTTCGGCATAATAGAATGTGGCCGATGCCTTACCTCCGTCAAGAGTCGGATTGTAGTCGATTCGGGCGAAGCAGAGCATTCCTGACACCGAATCGAATCCCTGTACCCAGGCCAGGCGGGCATGCCGGTCAACCTGAAGATGCCCCCAGTCAAGCTGTCCACCGTCCGGGCTGTCCAAAGGCAGCGGAGGCTCCGTCTCCAGCAGGGAGAACCGGCCGGAGTCCACCCTGAGTATGGCGGGCATGTTCTCCTTGTACAGCACCGGCACGAGGTAAGTGTAATCGGCAATCCGGTGCTCTTCCGGAAGAACGCAATAATTCGCAGGTAGCAGGCAATCCTCCAGAAGCGGGTCAGACTCAGTCTGTCCCCATATATGGTCCACCCTGCCGCCGGGACGGTTCCCCCGTGTGTCCCAGGCGCCGAAGACTATGATGTCCTCCTCCGAAGCGGGGAAGATGAACGGCTCGGCCCAACCCGGCGCCAGCGCTTCTCCCGTGACGAATCCGCCGTCGGGCGTCCAGGTCTCGAAGCTGTCGCCCGCGCGCCAGTTGCCGACAATCAAGACGCTCCCGTCCGGCATGGTCAGGGCCGACGACATCGCACGCTTGACCGACATGATGCCGGATGCCGAGAACGAATGCGAAGCGGGATCGTAGATTTCCATGCCCCAGCTCTGCCCTATGCCGAACGCCTCCGGACTGCCGCCTCCGAGAAGGACCGATCCGTCCGGGAGCGATGCGGCAAAACCGTTCATGTGCGAATAGAGCATGGAGACGGTATGCCAGGCGCCGTCGGCATAGTATTCCGCCGTCTCGATGGGCTTGAATCCGGTGGTGTTACCGCCCAGGAGGGTGATTTCGCCGTTCAGGACGAGGGTGCGGTGGCAGCCGCGCGGGACGTTCAGGTCCGGAAGGCGCTCTACACCCATGGGCTGCCACTGCGTGCCGTCAGGCCCCGACAGGGGATGCCATCCGGTCTGGGGCCGGGAGCATCCGGCGGACAAAATGACCGCCGCCAGTATGAGGGCCTGGTACTTCACTTCCCAAATATAACTATTTATCCTTTACAAGGCGCACGCTGCGACCTTCGTACCTGGGCCAGGACCGGAACTGCAAGCCCTCTTCATAAAACAGCAGATGGTCGGCGTCGGCTTCAGTCGCGTCTCCGGACGCCGTCCAATATTCGCCGGATGTACCAACAGCAGTCATGAGGTTTACTGTTGTCTCATAGTCTGCCGCGTAACGCACTCCTGCAGCCGGAAGGAAGACGCAGCCGGCGTTCTCCAACTTGGTCCAGTTGGAAGAAGAGATGCTGTTGGAGCTGTAGTTTGCAGATTCTTCGTTCGCTTTGTTGATGGAGTATGTGCTCTTGCTCCAGTTGTCCGGGAAGAGGATCAGGCCGTTAATGTTGTTGACGACGGCCTTTGCGAAGCGGATTCCGGACGTGGTGCTGCGCTTGAATATCAGATAGTCGAACTCATTGTGGGTCATCGTGCGCCAGAGACCGGCCTGCTTGCCGCCGTTGGAGATGGCGTTATAAACGCCCCAGTCGGACTTGGCGTTGCTTCCGGTAAGGGAGGTGGATCCCTTGGGACCATACTGCATCCCGCCAGAATAGTAATAATCTGCTTTCAGCGTGTAGTCGTAAGGTTGATAGTAGTAGTTGCCGCAGTTATAGCCGCTGGTGCCCCAGCCGAACAGGTCTATCCAGCCACTGTAACTCTTGCCGATCTTGCTGTTGTCGTTGCCTACATAATTCCACTGCTTTTCGGCGAAACGCCAGGTGTTCGTGGAGGCCTGGTATTGCAGGTTGCCCTGTGAGAAAACGACCTTGTGGCCGTTGCCGTCAACGGAGAATACGCCGCTCAGCGCTCCCTCGCCGGAGCCGCCCTGGCCGTTCCCGGCAGCCTGCGTGATGGCGAGTTCCACCACGGCCGCACGTGAGGAATCCATATCGCCGTTTTGAGCATTTGTGATGTCTTCTTTGGTCACGCCTGCATATACTTTTATGATGCCGGAGCGCTCCTGCCCGGTGTCGTTGGGTTGTGCGGTGACGAACAGGTACTTCGAACCGTCGATATCCCTCCACTCCACGGTTACCCAGGATTTGACGGAACTGCCCGGGGATGCCCTGAGGTATTCCATTCCTGTACTCCAGGTGACCACGGTGCTCTCAGTGCCGCCTTCGCCGGCAAAGTCCAGGGCGGCGGGATTGACCCAGACGCGGGCCTTTGTCGGCTCAACATATTTCTGAATGCCTTTGACAACCTTAGTAGCTACTTTTTCGTCACTTCCTGAATTCTTGGCGTAGAAAGACAGCTCGAACTCGCGGTCGCTGCCGGATTCGTTGGCGTCCACGGAAACGACGTAAACTTTGCTGGTTTTATCATATTTGACGGAAAGCCAGTCGTTCTTGGGGTAGTTGCAACCGGTGTTGTCTGCGTTTGTAGTGGCTTTGAACTCCTTGCTGCCGCCCTCTGCGGGGAACTCGACTGTGCCGTTAGGATTGACCGTAAGGGTATAGGTCTTCTCTTCCGGCGGCGTCGGAGTCGGGGTATCGGGGCCGAAGATATCGCTGAGGATATCGCCAATGCAGGCGGTGGCAAGGAAAGATGCGCACAGAACGGGCGCAAGTACTCGTAGCAATTTCATAATCAATTAATTATTTATCTACTGTAAAGATAGGCCCCATTTGCGCTACACTGCTTTTCACTTTCAATATACCGCTTTGCAAATCAGAAAATTAAATGGGAAGCCGCATCAGTCCCTCCCAGCAGCGCGCCCAAACCTACACGGTCCTGGCCTACACCCAGCAGATGACGGGAGACAAGGAGGGCGA
>JAFWPT010000161.1 GCA_017509375.1 Bacteroidales bacterium
TTGTGTCCGAGGCCCAGAGAAACGGCGTCGGAGGAGCTTTCTACTATGCCGAGCGCATCAAGAACGAGTATCCCCAGTTTGACGCCCGGGTCACCATCCTGGGCCACCTGCAGCGCGGCGGAATGCCCACGGCCTACGACCGCATACTGGCCTCCCGAATGGGCTATGCAGCAATCGAAGCCCTTCTGGAAGGCCAGAGGAATGTGATGATAGACATCAAGAACGACGAGATAGTTTACGTTCCCATTGCCCGTGCAGTCAAGAACAACAAGCCCATCAACGAGGAACTCATTTCAGTGCTCAACGTCCTGTCGATGTAGGGCTTTGACCTCTAATACTTCTGTGTGGCTTTTCCTTTGATTGCCACAGGATTGCCTTTGACGTCGGTACCGCTGATGTTGAGGCTGTAATGAGTGTCGTCAACTTTCTTGACAGACATGGTGCCTTCCTTCATGGATGAATTATAAGCTCCGGAAATCTCAAATGTAATGCTCTTGGGATTGGCGTAGTAAGTCAAGTGGCCGGTAGTGGTCCTCTTGGTGTCGGCGTCCAGGACCAAGTTGAAAGTGATTTCGTCATCACTGACCAGAGCGGAGTAAGTCATTATCTCCGCCTTGTTCCATGTCTGGCCTCCAATGGTTACAGTTGCATACTCGGTTCCGCTTCCAGGATTGTCGATTTCATCGCAGGAAATCAGGGTCAATGCAGCCAAGGCTACAGCAATAAAAAACTTTTTCATATTCATCACAAATTAATCGTTATTCATTTCTATTTCAATTGTAAAGGTGTTTTCGTCTTTCTTTACAAATTGATAATCATAAACGCTGTTTTTACCATCATAGGAGTTAGTGGACTTCATCATGAAAGACTGCATGCTCAGGTCCTTTCCGCTGTTGTAATAAGTACCGGGCGAACCTTTCTTCGGCTCAAGAGCCTGAAGCTTCACGCTGAGTTCATTCTTGTAGGTAACTCCGGCGGCCAGATTTCCTGTAAGGACGCTCTTGAAAGTGATATCCGCCAGGGATGCCTTTCCGAGATTCGTCTTAGCGTAATCTTTTATGTCGAACTGTATCCAGTATTCCTTACCGTCTTCTTTGTAATGCCCATAGACGTAAAGGTCTTTGTCTTTGTTCCTGAGTTCGGATTTGAAAGTGCCGCCGGTCTCCTTCAGCACGCCGCCGACCTGGCTTGTAGTAGGGGCTCCGTTGTTCACATCCGGACAACTGACATATAATTTTCCGGATACGCGTACGTTTTTGGGTTTGGGAACGGGCGGCTCGAAAGACACCAGGACACTTGAGTTCAGATAAGTGTCGTCGTTGGTCATAAGACTCTTAACCGTAATCGTGGAAACTATCTGGGACTGTGCCTTGTTAAGGTCGGCAATGGGGAGTAACAACGGCTCGTCATAAATCGCTTTCCCGGCATAAACCATCGATCTTCCTATGGCGTACCAGACATGGGTTTCAAGTCCTTCGGTCAGCTGTTCCACACTGATATTATAGTCATCGTAGTCTTCCAGCAGCTCCTTTTTATATGCAACGTATCCTGGCACAAAACCACAACTGTAAACTTTGGGACCGGTGGTCTTGTACGGCAGGGAAACAGGTGCGGAGTTTGTGCAGTTGGCACCTACGTTAAGATTTCTGTAATCTATATCGGACACCAGCTCCCCTTTGCAGTACATAAGTGCAAAGTCCAGGTAGCTATCCGTATCGAAGAAATCCAACTTATTTTCATCCAGAAAGCTATCGAATATTTCGCTAACTCCCCACTTACCTTCTTTCTGAAGCTGTACCAAACGGACAATGGAGTTCTGGCTGGTCTTTTTGGCAAGATACTGAATGAATGAGGCCATAGCATAGCCGTAATTCTGATATACCCGATTCCCGGGGTAATAACCTTGAGGATAAAAGGTCCTGATGAAAGGCAGATAATTTTCTTCTTCCGACACCGGAGAGCCTTTCAAGACTTTGGGGTCACGCATAAACTGCTCGCTCCAAACGGCCAAAGCCTCCGTGAACATAGTATATTCGTAGCCGATTATAGTCCAGAACTTACTCGGCAAACCAAAGTCCGGGTTGTACAACAGTGTGTGAGAGGCATGGAGAGTCTCGTGTATGACTGTGGTTTTGGCCATAGCCAAATCCGGAGAATTAGGATCCTTCAAGCCGCTCAAGTACTTTGAGACATTAAGCCAAATATGTCCCTTGGTCTTAAAAAAGGCCGGTTGAAGGAAACCGCCCCAAATTTCACTGTCCAGCACTTTGAGTTCGTAATAGATGGGGGGAATCTCAAAACCACGCGCATACAGCATAGACTGTGCGGTAGGTATCCAATCAGTGACAAGAGCTTCGATTTGCTCGCGATAGGGCTTGTATGTGGACTTTTCCCAAAACCACAGGTTCCAGCCATAGGTCCATTCCTTGCCGGGAGCTTTGGTCTTTACATCTGCTACCTTCTCGTCAGCCGCCACCAGGCCAATGGTAAACTGGGCGTTCTGGTCATTGTTGGAGTACGACTCAGGCACAGTAACATGAAACGCTCCGTTCTTGTATTGCGACTCCACTATACGTGTAGTTTTCAAAAACTTAGCCTCACTGATGCTATAATACAGCGTCCTCACCGCAACCCTCACTTCCGAAGGGTCTCCGGAGTATAGTATGGATATAGTAGCCGGTTTCGCGGAACCGCTTTCCGGCATTGTTATCTGATAGAATTCAGACTTTTCATCGTTTTTGGAAATGGTGCCGGACTTAACTTTGGTAATGGCAACCTTGTCCTTGGCCCCGAAAGTACCGGACGGATAATCCAACGTCAAACCGTCCTTCTGAATGCTTCCGGCCGACGAACTTACGTCCTGCCAGTCGGCATTGGATACAACGGCGTCCGGCTTTTCAGGATCCTCCTTACCGCAAGAGGAAAAACCAATGAGAGTCATGGCGGCGCATGCGATGGCGGCGCAAAGGGCGGGGAGTCTTTTGGTCATAATAAAAAAGCTATTTCGGCAGTCCGAAGACCAGCGAGAGTTCATGCATCTGTTCATCTGTCATGCCCTCGGGCTCAAAACCCATGCTACGGGCAGAAATATAGATCTGGGCTGCCTTGTTGAGCACGTCAACCTGGTCGAATGCGTCCATCACGTCCACATCCACGGCAAAAACACCGTGCTTTTCCCACATCACCACATCGTAATCTTCATCTATCGCCTTTATGGTGGCATCCGCCAGCTCAATGCTGGACGGCAGCATGTAGGGTACCATGCCCAGCCCCCTGGGACAGAAAGCTTTGGTTTCCGGAATCATGGACCAGAGCATGCGGGTGGCGGCATCTTTCTCCATCCACCTCCTGCTGTGAGTGAGGGCTACCAGCTCCACAGGGTGCGTATGGAGGCTGGCCCGGTACGGAGAGCCCTTGGCAAGAAGATAGTTATGAACGCTAAGGTGGGACGGCAGCTCGGAGGTAGGAGCGACCGGCTGGTCGGCCACTATCTCATAATGGGCACAATCTGGCAGGATGCGGATTATGGAGCCTCCAGCCATAGGAGCCCGGGCAAGGTCGCGCATACGCTTGCCTGTACCCTTGCAGTAGAACCAGCAGCCTTTGAGCTGAGGAAGGACGGTACCGATTGGCCTGGGCTCGCTGATGGCCGGCAGGGCCTGCATCTGCTCATCCACCCACTCGGTGATGTTTACGGTGATATTGCCGCCGTTGCGCTCTGCCCAGCCTTTTTGCCAGAGGTATCCGGCCACCTCGGCAACTTTATCTACCTCGGCCTTGAGAGCCGGTCTGTTGTCCAGGATACTTGCCATTTAGCGCTTGGATGTTACGTCTTTTTCGTACTGTTCAATGATGGGGATGAACTCTTCCCCCACAGGCACGCCGTTCTTGTAGTTGAAATAATCGAACACGGCGCCGAAAGGCAGGGTCTTGGCCTCTTCCAGGAGCGCAAGGCGCTGGAAGCCACGGCCGTCGGACTCATCTTCGCGGAGTCTGGCCAGGGGTTCGAGCAGGGCGCTCAGGATGCACTTCTGAGTGGCCCTGGTGCCGATGACATAAGCTCCGATGCGGTTTATGCTGGCATCGAAATAGTCCAAGCCCACGTGGGCGCGGTCCAGACCGTCAGACCTCACAAGCTCCTTGAAGAGCTCCAGGGTCTGGTCGTTCATAATGGTCACATGGTCTGAATCCCAACGCACGGGACGGCTGACGTGCAGCATAAGTTCAGGCACGAAAAGCAGCAGGGACGCGACTTTGTCGGCTACGTTCTCCGTCTGCTCATAGTGGCCGGTATCCAGGGTGTAAATAACTTTGCGGGTAGCGCAGTAGCCCTCGTAAAAGTCCATTGAGCCCACCGTATAGCTTTCCAGGCCGATTCCGAACAGCTTCGCTTCCACGCAGCTCTTCATCCAGGGAAGTTCCTCGGCCAGAATCTCATCCAGGGCGTCGGCCAGGATTTCGCGGTAGTACTTGCGGTTGACGGTGAGGTCTTTGGAGCCGTCGTGTACCCAGATGTTCATTATGCAAGGGTCGTTCTGGGCTTTTCCCAGCACGTTCGCTATACGGCGGCAACGCTTGGTATGCTCGATCCAGAAGTCCCGGATGACGGAATCGGGGTTGCTCAGCGAGAGGTCACCGCTCTTGGGATGGGAGAAAGAAGTGGAATTGAAATCCAGCTTGAAATTGTTGGCCCTGGCCCATTCAATCCAGCTCTGGAAGTGCTCCGGACCCACCTGGTCGCGGTCCACGAAACGGCCGCCGAAATCGCCGTAGATTTCGTGCAGGTTCACCCGGTGGTTGCCGGCAAGGAGAGTCTTCACGAATTCGAGATCCTTGCGTACTTCATCTATGTTGCGGGCACGTCCGGGATAATTACCCGTTGTCTGGATGCCACCGGAGAGGGCTTCGTCGCGTTCAAAACCGACCACGTCGTCGGTTTGCCAGCAATGGAGGGATATCTGCTGCTTTTCCAGTTCGGCTACAGCTTTGTCGGTATCAACGCCAATGGCGGCATAGCGCTCCCTGGCGATTTCGTAGGCTTTGAGGATCTGTGCTTCTTTCATTGGGTATAATGTTTTACTTGTTTGGCGTAAAAGTCTTCACGGAAAATACATCGGCAATGAGACGGCGCATCTCCCAGCGGTCCTTCACGAGGCCGGCAGCCTTTGCCTGCATCATCACGTTGCCGATAGCGGTGGCTTCAGTGGGACCGGCCACTACCGGCATACCGATAGCATCGGCCGTCCACTGGTTCAGGAGGCCGTTGGCACTGCCTCCGCCTATGATGTGCAGCTTTTCTATGCGGAACGGGGCGAAGCCCTGGAGCATGTCCATAACCTCCTTGTAGCGGTCAGCGAGGGAATGATAGATGCAGGAAACGACTTGGGCGTCGGACATATCTTCCTGAACGGAGCTAAGAATCTCCTCCACCATATTCTCCGGAGCGGCGAAACGCGGGTCGTCAGGATTGATGCGTCCCGTGAAATCCTTCTCCGACAAAGCCATTTCCATAAGTTCGGAATAGCTGTATTGCTTGCCTCCGGCCTTCCATATGCGCCTGCACTCTTCCAGAAGCCACATTCCGGTGATGTTCTTCAGGAAACGGGTAGTGCCTTCGATTCCGCCCTCGTTGGTGAAATTCAGCCGGGCAGACTCTTCGTTGACAATGGGAGACGGCACTTCTATGCCCATCAGGCTCCAGGTGCCGCTGCTCAGGTAGGCAAAATGTTCATCCGCCGCCGGCACCGCGGCAATCGCAGATGCAGTATCATGCCCGGCCACGGCAACCACCGGAACCGCCCCCAATCCGCTTTCCTTCTGCAGTTCGGCGGACAGCACTCCTACTATGCAGCCGGGCTGCACTATAGGCAGCAGCACGTCGGTACGGATACCCAGCTCCTCGAGCAGACCTTTGTTGAACTGACGGGATGCCTGGTCCATCATGCCCGACGTGGAAGCGTCCGTATATTCGCAAACCATCTTTCCTGTAATGAGATACGAGAGCAGGTCCGGCATGAAGAGAATGCTGGACGCCCGGCGCAAAGACTCGTCCCCGGCCTGAGTCTGGGCATACAGCTGGAAAATGGTGTTGAAGTTCATTATCTGGATGCCGGTGCGGGCATACAGCTGCTCCCGGGGCACTTTCTCATACACTTTCTCCGGGATGCCTGTAGTATACGGGTCCCTGTAGCATCTGGGCAGGCCGGCGAGGGAACCGTCGGCAGCCACGCAGCCAAAATCCACGCCCCAGGTATCTATGCCTATGGAATCCAGGCATACCCCCTTCTGCCCAAGCTGCCTTAGGCATGCAGCCAGATGGTCCCGTATGGCAAGCACGTCCCAATACATGCGGCCACCTTCCCTTTTAATTTCCGAGGGGAAGCGGTAAACCTCCTCCATCTTGAAGGAATGTCCGTCAAACTCGGCAAGCACACCGCGTCCGGAAGTGGCGCCGCAGTCAAATGCAAGGAAACTGTGGGTGGTTTTCGTATTCATATTCTAAGGGACGATGATATTGATTTGCTGGCCGGTATATTCCACTGTGAGAGGGAGCACTCCGGGAATTTCTCCGTCCGACTCCACCCTGTCCGGCTTGCCCAGGGGCGTAACCGTCAACCTGCGGAACTGTCTGGAAATGATGCCCGGCTGGACAGCGAAGTCTCCGGAAAATACGTGCAGCATAAGCTGTACGGCCTTGAACGCGCTGACGTCGCCCATGATGGAAAGTTCCAGTTTTCCGTCGTTCCAGTTGCCGCCGTCGGCATTCTGCCTGAGTCCGCCGCCCCGGTAAACTCCGTTTCCTATGACTGCCGAGAACAGCCGCCCTTTGTACACCAGCTCGCCGTCGCACTCCACCAGCACCTGGCGGCGTTTCTTGGAAAAGACGGAGTAAGGGGCAACAAGTTTGTAAAGGATGCCGCCCTTGTGTCCTCTCCGCTTGAGGTGGTTGGTGTAGTAACAGATATCGGCATCCAGGCCTATGCCTCCTATGTTTGCCATACAGAACACTCCGTTGGATAAGGTGAGACGTACAATATCCTCCTTTGCGGTATTGCCTTTGAGAATACAATTTGCGGCCGCACTTATATCTTTAGGAGTCCTGGAACTACGTATCCAGTCGTTGCCGGTTCCATAAGGCAGTACCCCAAGCGTAAACTCCCCCATATCTATGCCCCTGGCATCGGAGAAACGCAGAAGTCCGGACATCACTTCATGGATGGTGCCATCCCCTCCTACCGCTATAAAA
>JAFWPT010000162.1 GCA_017509375.1 Bacteroidales bacterium
CATGCCCCTTCCGGAAGGGACACCTTGTACGTGGTTACAGGCGTGCTGTATGAAGGCACGACAAAGACCGAAAAGAGCGGTTCACTTGTAGTTCCGATACCGTCCCACTTCTATAAGTGTCTGATGAAGTGCAGCTTCGACGCTTCTGGAAACATAACTGCCGCCAAGGGATGCGCGTACGTATACACCAACGAGTCCCATTCCGGCTCCTATTCTTCCGGCCATACAAGCATCGACTCAATAGAGCTTCGCGCCGGTTTCGACTTCTTCCCCAATGTACCTTCCGCCTTGCAGGACAGCGCGGAAGCCCAAAAGGCCTCGATCTGGTAGCGGCAGCCGGAGGGACTCCGGACTTGTGCCCTACGGGACCGCCTCCGGTCAGACGATACACAAGAAATAACAGCTGACTAATTCTTGTCAGCTGTTATTTCTTTTCCGAACGGGAAAACCGAAGCAAGGGCCATTCTGAAGTGCCTAAGTCCCCATGGTATCCCGATAATGGTGATACACAAGAAGATGCCGCAGGCCAGATGTATTATTGCAATCTCCCACCATCCCAGAAGGATCCAGAGAAGATTCATAACAATTGACAAACATCCGGGCTCATTCGGGCCGTTCACCAGTTCGTGTCCGAAAGGCCATAAAGCATAAGTGCCAAGCTTGAAAAGCTGCACACCGAAAGGAATCCCTATAATGGTGATACACATCACCAGTCCTACCAAGTAATAAATGACGGCTACGATAAGGCCACCGAAGACCAGCCAGAGTATATTTCCAATTGCATTCATAATATCAAGCGTAAAAATACTAAAAAAAAGCAATAATCATTATATTTGGCAGAGATACTTGGATATGACTGTAAGGAAAGCAACATACTTGGACATTCCGGAAATACTCCCGGTCATTGATGCTGCCAGGGGAATTATGCGGGCTTCGGGCAACCTCGGGCAATGGGTAGGCGGGTATCCGTCAGAGGAAGCCATAAGAACAGATATCCAATCGGGTGTCGGCTATGTCGTATTGGAAGACAATGGTTTGCTGGTCGGCTATTTTGCATTTATTCCCTCACCAGAGCCTACTTACGCCCGCATCTATGGTGGCAATTGGCTGGACGACAGCTTGCCGTACCATGTCATCCACCGTATCGGCAGCACCCCCTGGAGCCATGGAGTCTTTTCGGCCATTCTCCAATATTGCTTTGAAAGGGAGAACAATATCCGCATCGACACCCACAGGGACAATCTCATCATGCAGCATCTGCTCGAACGGCACAGTTTCAGCTACTGCGGTATCATCTATCTTGCCTCCGGAGACGAACGTCTTGCATATCAACGCATTCAGACCTTCACAGCACCCTCCAGTGCCGACTGAACCTCTTCTGCCGGAGGAAAATATACCTTTAGGGCGACAGAACTTGGGAACGCATTGAAATAGGGGTTGGTACTGAGATAGAACTGCACCTCAATCACTTGTCCGGAGCGTTTTAGCCCCCGGTAATACTGTCTGATGCAGTGCGCCTGCTGCGGTATAATCTTAATGCCCTTACGGCCGTCCTTCATAAGCACCAATGCCACCAGATGCGAACTGCGCCCCTTTCTGGCCGGCCTTGCCTGCTCTCCCGGCCGCACTTTATGGCTGATACTTATATGGCGGCCATATTTGGTATTGAACTCGTTCATGATACTGCGGAATACCCGCCCGTGAGCTGACGAATCCTTTATTCCCTTGACACCAATCCACAAATGTATCATCTCGTGGATAATGATATCGTCCCACTCTTCCTGCGGCAGATCGAAACGGACGGAAAAACGAAGGCGATATGATCCTTTAAACTCACATTTGCCCAAAAAGCTGCCGGCGTTTGAAAGTACAACCGGCACTGCAGGCAACTCCCCACGGAAGTACTTTTCATTGAACTCCCGGAACTTCTCCTTGATATATGGCAGTTCCACAATCATAAGTATTGCAATATACGAATAAAAACCGGCAGCAAAAGCGGCAGCTTTGATTATTTGCACAAATCTATCTCCTGCGGCTGACACTCGGGCCTGTGGCCAGGAGTTTCTGCAAGGTTTAACATGACCAAGTTCAAAACAAAGTACAGGGTAGGGAAACGCTTAGAGTAGAAATACAAAAAATACGCAGAAACTTATGCATTTTTCTGCGTAACTCTGTAACCACACTGATATCAGTGGGTTTTGTGGAGCATAGGAGGGTCGAACTCCCGACCTCTAGATTGCGAACCTAGCGCTCTACCAACTGAGCTAATGCCCCAAAGCGGATGCAAATTTAAGAAAATATTTATTATCGGCAAATTCTATTTATATTTGTAATGCTAACGGCTGTGTGGTTATATTGCAGCCGGCGGATGGTTTTACTTTGCTACTGTATTCCGTACAATGCCCTCTTACCTGCAGATTGAGAACATTTCCAAATCCTATGGAACAAAAATTCTTTTCGACCATATAGGATTCAATATCAACGAAGGCGACAAAATCGCTCTAGTAGCCCCGAACGGGACAGGAAAGACTTCCCTGCTGCGAATCCTTGCCGGGAAAGACCGTTCCGATTCCGGTGGCAGCATAAAGTTTCTGCGGGACGTCCGTATTGCCTTTTTGGAGCAGGAATATGACTTCGACCCTGTCGCCACTATCGAGCAGCAGTTGTCTCCCCGTGATTTCGAGGAAGAGATCCGCATCCGCCGCATCCTGGACGAGCTTGGGCTTAGTCCCGGGCAGAGGATGGGATCACTTTCCGGCGGCGAAGTGAAACGTGTGGCGATTACTCAGCTGCTCGCTTCCGACGCCGACTTCCTGATAATGGATGAGCCCACCAACCACCTGGACTTGGATGCAATAGAATACCTGGAAAACGCACTCAAGCGCTCCCGTTGTACTCTGTTTATGGTTTCCCACGACAGGTATTTCCTGGACCGGGTCTGCAACACCATTATGGAGATGGACCGGGGAGAAATCTATATCTACCGCGGTGATTACGAGAACTTCCTCCGTAAGCGCGACGAACGAATAAGCAACTACAACGCAGAAACCGAGCGGGTTCGTAACGTCCTTAGGCGCGAACTGGAGTGGATCCACGCTACCCCTTGTGCCCGCACCGGCAAGGCCAAATATCGCAAGGAAGCGTTTAAAGAGATTAAAGCACGGGCCGAAGACAGCTACACTGTGCGCCAGGTATCATTGGACGGACTGCAAGGAGCCCGTTATCTGGGCAAGCAGGTCATTGACTGCAAAGACCTCTGCTTCAACTGGGACGGCCGTACCATGATATCTCATTTCACGTACAATTTCCAGCGTGGCGAGCGGGTCGGCATCGTCGGCGGCAACGGAATCGGCAAAAGCACCTTCCTGAACCTGCTCTGCGACAGCAGCAACCCTGCCGTGAAACGGGGCGATTCCGTGCGTATCGGATACTACCGCCAGAGCGGAATTGAGTTCCGTCCCGACGACACCGTGATGGAGACCGTACGGGACACGCGTCTCCTGGAGCGTTTTCTCTTCCCGCACGAAATGTGGAACAACCGCATCGACCGGCTTTCCGGAGGAGAAAAGCGGCGTCTGTATCTGCTTACCGTATTGATGCAGGAGCCCAACGTGCTAGTGCTGGACGAACCCACCAACGACCTTGATATAGTTACCCTGAACATACTCGAAGAATACCTGCTGGAATTCAAAGGTACGCTGATAATCGTTACTCACGACCGCCATTTTCTGGACCGCATAGCGGACCACCTGTTTGTGTTCTGCGGAAACGGCATAATAAAAGACTTCATCGGTGGATACAGCGAATACCGTAGTTTCATCGAAGACCTCAGGAGGGAAGAAAAAGCCGCATCACAACAGCTGGATAGCGGACGCAAGAACGTCCCCGTATCTTCAAATCCAGCCGGGCCACGCAAGCTGAGCTGGAAGGAAAAAAAGGAACTGGAGGCCCTGGAATCGGAACTGGAAGCCCTCGGCACCGAGCAGAAGGCACTTGAAGCCTTGCTCGCAGGCGGCACGGACGACTACAAGCGCATTACCGAAGCATCCACCCGCTACGAAGAAGTGAAAGCGCTGATAGACGCCAAGGAAACACGCTGGCTGGAACTAAGCGAAACTTAACGCCGAACGAATTCTTGCTTACTGCACGGATTGGAAAATTTCATCCCATGATGATATTCCTATGACGCTTAAGTACTGGTCGAAGACACCGCTTTCTTTAGAGGTCCCGGCAGCCTGCCATACGAACCAGGCAGGTTTCCGGCCGTTGGGGTCTTCGCTGTCGTCTTTGAAGCGCCGCAGTCCTATTCGGAGGCCTCCTTCGGCCCTGTTATCCTGCCAATTGTGCCACTGAATGCCGTCTATACCCTCAAGCGCGTCCACCTTCTTCCAAGCCCATGCAGCACCGGCAGCCTGCCTTGCAAGGTCGTCAGAGCTATATGACGGAGAATTTGTCCCATTCTCAGACAGGAACAAGATACGCTTAACTGAGCCCATGTAAAAATGAGCCTTATCCATCATCCAGGCACTGATTACCTCCAGATTCTTGAAAGTACAATATGCAGTATTCATGGAATAAGTTGCGGCAGTGTCATCCTTCCAGAATTCAGGCCTAGCAAGCGACTGCGGGTAAGGATGATACGCAACGCCCCAAAGAAAATCCCCTTCAGCCGAACTGTACTTGCAAAGATCTTCAAGCAAACTCTTGGAGGCATACTGCCCCTCTTTTTTGGCCCAGCTGTGGGTCAAGGAGATGAGAACGGAAGCGTTGGGATCGTACTTATGGGCAATATTATGGCAAATGCGCATAGACTTGACATAGGCATCCATATAGCGCCACTCCGGCTGGTCGCCCATATTCGTCCATTCTTTCTGAAAATCTACTTCATTATGCATAATCCAATGATGGATACGCCCGTAAGTAGATGAGGAATAACGCTTTGCCAGGAAATCCAATGCGGCGGCATACACGTTTACGGACTGAGCTGTAGTGAGATTCGGCATACTGTAATTGCCACCGTCGTTTTCCGGATGCTTCATTACCGGCGTAGCTGAAGAATTGGTATCGCTCTGGCGGTTAAGCAGGATAGCAGAGACCACGATTCCCCTCTTGCTGCACTCCAGCATCACTTTGTCCAGTTGTGCAGCATAGCCCTTATCCATATAGTAGGTAGTGCCGCAGAAAGGATACTCTATCGTATAATTGCCCTTCTTGACAGTATTCACAACAGAATTCAGCACAATGTTGACGGTCACGCTCTTGATGCCCAGCTCGTCAAGGTCGTAAAGATTCTGGTTATAAACAAAGCCTCCCAAGCCCTTTTTCGTAGCAGGCTTCACCGCTTCAGGTGAGCTTTGGGCCTGAATCTCATCTGCATAGCGCGCGTGAGAACAAAGGGTTCCGTCTTCCTTCACAACTGCAAAGCGTGAAAGCAGACGGTCGTATGCATTAAGGCCATCCCGGGAAACTATCCTTTTCAGAGTAATGCTGAAAGAAGAGCCGCTCAAAGCTGTCTTATGGGAGAAGCTCTTCATCTCAGTCAAATTCTCCCAGGGAGCGATATCTGCCAGATAATACCTCTCCCCTCCATCGGTACGGCCGCTGACTGTTATTTCTGAGGCCCCTACCGAGACTTTGCTAACGGAGCACGGGAAATGCTTGGACAGGTAATCCCCTATCCGGGCGGCCTCCGCGTCTTTGCCCTGGGCTTTCGCCAGTTCCGAGTGGTAGGTCTCCAGTTCCGCATCATTCATCTCCCTCATCTGCAAATTCTTTATGCGGATTCTCACGTTGCTCTTTGTTCCGAAATCCATACGGAGGTTGTCTCCCGCCTTGCCCCAGTCAAAACTGATGCGGTCTGCAGCTATGCTGAAAGCGCAGGCCTTCCAATTCTCGCCCCCGGCTGCAGCAATTCTGCCGAAATGTCTTGAACGGGATTCCGCTATAGCCTTGCCGTAGAATATCTGGATATCATCTACCCCGGCAGAGCACAGATAGTCGAAGCTGAGTACGCGATGCTCGTCCTGCAAATCGGCATCCAGTGCCGCCAGATAAATGTACGGGTCGGTTCCTGTCGTCACAAGAGTCCACTCCCCCGCCGTATCGTCATAGCTTAAGTCAATCATATTCTTGCCCTTCTCCACGAAAGACAAAGGCACCGGATCAACATGCTTCACTTCGGGCTCCGGCTCAGGTTCAGGCTCCGGCCCGGGATCCACCTGTTCCTCTCCTTCCTTCCCTTTATCATTACCGTCGTCCAGCGGTTTAGGTTCGCAGGCCAGAACGAAAAGGGAAAGCAGCATCAGCAAGAGATGCCTGATGTTCATAGCTTATTTCCGTTTTTTGTCCGACAGCAGGAAGATAGCGCTCACGGTCAAACCGCTCACGATATGCCAGACGCCCCACCAGGCGGTAATGACCAGCATCCCGCCATGAGGCGGAAGACCGGCGAAAATACTGGTTCCCAGCAGCAGTGCCAGACCGAGGCCGCTGTTCTGGATTCCGGTTTCAATAGTAAGAGTCCGGCGGTCGGCCTTGGGCACTTTGAAAAGGGACCCCACGCTGAAGCCAGTAAGCAGAGCAAGCAGATTGTGGATGAATACGATAAGGAAAATATACTTGATGCACTGCAGGAAAGCGACCCGGTTGCTCCAGAAGGAAAGCACCACCATGGCTATGAAGAACAAGATACTCAGCCACTGGAGAGGCTTCTTGAGTTTCTCCGCTACTTTAGGCAGGTAGGTTGAAGTGAGTATACCCAGAACCAGCGGGATTCCGAGCAAAATAACTATAGTCTTGAACACATCCCACAGGGGAATCACCAACTGGGGTACGTCGGCCTGCACGCTTGCGAAATGGAGATACAGGTTACCGTAGAGCCAGAAATTGAACGGTGTCATAAGCACGCATAGCGCAGTGCTGATTGCAGTAAGGCTCACGGAAAGCTCTATATTGGCTTTGGACAACGAAGACATGAAGTTGGAGATATTTCCTCCCGGGCAGGAA
>JAFWPT010000163.1 GCA_017509375.1 Bacteroidales bacterium
GCGCCGCAGGCCCCCGCACTTCTGACCCCCGCCCGCCCGGCAAGCCCACGCTTCCCGCCTCGGTCGCCGGTCTGCAGCGGCTCCGCCGCGCAGCCCGAGCGCCCAGGCGCTCCGCGCCATCCGCCACCCGGATGCCCCCGAGCGGCTGCCGCCGCTCGCCGAGCTCTTCTGGATCAGTATGCCGCTATCCCTGATGCTAGTCGTCCCGATTGATAGCCGCGCCCCCCATAGCGCGCGTGTCTTATACTACGTATTGGAGATACCCGTTGTTCTGCTATTGGGGATTTGGAGACCTATCAAGAAGATACCCGCTGTCGCGGAAAATGGGGACAGCAATCCGCTGGCGGCCTGCCGGCGCTCGTTGTCGGGCACTCACTTCGCGCAAGGGCGGGGGAGCTGCGCCACCGGAGGCCCACCCCCTGGCGCCTGCGGCGCCGGGGTCCGGCCCAAGGGGAGTGGAAAGCGAAGCTGCTGCGCAGCCTCGCTATGCCTATGCCCCCGGCCCCGGAGGGGAGAGGCATTCGGAAGCCCGTCTGCCCCGAGGCAGCGGGGCTGCCTGCGCCCCACGGCATAACATAATGTATCGTATTGCGTAAACAGCCCACAAGGGGCCGTTACGCAATACACATTATGTATAAGCCGTTCCGTCCTGCCGGGAAGCCACGTGGGCTATTCGGGCTTCCGAGGCGGCGGCAGTCGCGGCCGCTCGTCTGGAGGCTACGGCCTCCAGCCTCCTCCTCGCGGCCGGGCCAGCGGCTCACTATCGCCGCTGTCCACCACGTCCATATCGTATCCTTCGACCCCTCTGCCTCCGGTGGACACCCAGCCCCGCCACTATCAGTAATGCCCGGCCCCGTCCTGCAGGACCGACCCTGCTACCTCGCCCCACCGGCACTGCTTTGCCACCAGGTCTGCCGCCTTAAGCCCTTCGGGCGGGTCGTGCCGGCTTTGGCTCCACATCTTCCGCTGCGCTCCAGATGGAGAGCCAAGCGCCGTCCCTCCGTGGTAAAGCATGTGCGGTCGGCTATTCCGGCCTCCCGGCCGGGCCGGACCGCAAGCGGAAGTCCCCATGCCCGGTCGCTATCCCGCTCGGCCCAGCAGGCCATCCGCGCACTCGCTGCGCCGACTCCGTTTCCGGTCGCTCCGCATCCGCTCCGCGCCCGACTCCGTCGGCTCCGCTCCAACCCCCACACGCGCCTGCAGAGCCTCCCGGGCGCCCGGGCGAGACGTGCCGCTCGCTTCGCTCCCGGCCCGCGCCGTGTCGGGGGGAGAATCGCGCCCACCCCGCAAACCCCACCCTTCAGCGCGAATCTCCCCCCGCCGCGGCCCTCCCGGAGCATCTCCCGCTCTCGCCGCACTGCTTCCATTCCGTCCTACCCCGCCCGAACGGCAGTTTTCGGGTATATATCTGCCCCACGGAGGGCAGCGGCTGGCGCCGCTACCTCTCTATTGATGAGTTGTCAGTTTTTGAGTAACTTTGCCACTGGAGGTAACGACTCCAAAGTGTTTATTACTCACCTCTTAACCCAAGACTTATAACTTATGGCTCTGCTTCGTCCCAGTCTCCTCATCAACGATGTCTTCGGCTCTGCCGGCAACGTCACAGCGTATCACAGAGGAGGGAAGTGTTTCCTCAGAAAGCGTATTGCTCCAGCTCCAGCCGGTACTGTGATCTCAGTATCGACAACGGCCGTGCATCTGCGGGCGCTGCAGGCCTGGCGTAGGCTGCCGCACGAGGAGCAGCTGCAGTGGGAGCCATTAGCCACCGTAGTGGAGCCGCACCGGCCGCCATTCGATCACCTGGCCAGGATCTCCGGCAACAACCTGTTCATCTCAGCTTATCATGGATTCGCGACGCTGGGTCGGGAGCACGTGCCGGAGCCGGCGGCCTTCGAGACGTTCCCGACGTTCCTGGTCAGGATCCTGGGAGCTTCGGCCGTGGCTGGAGACCTGGTTCTCCGACTGAAGCTGGAGGCCGATGATCCGGAGGGCCGGTACCGGCTGCTCTGCAAGCTCTTTCTCACCCGGCCGGGCGCCGGACGCAATCCCGGGATGCTCCGGAACTATCTGGCTGTCGGGACTGCCGGTGATCCGGTCGTAATTGCGACCATTCCGGACTACCTGGCTGTATCAGGGCTGAATCTGCCGGCGTACCAGGTACACGGCCGCTTCATCCTCCTGGATACGAAAACCGGATACCGGAGTCAGTATCTCGCAGTATCCGGCATCGTAGAGCTCTAATCCCTACTTGAAGTAATCGTATTTGTCGGTGAGCTTCTCGACAACCTTGAGAGAATCGGCTTTAATGTACTTCTTCAGCATGGCCGGAGAGGAGTGGCCGGTGACCTTCATGATGTCGTAGATGTCGACGCCGGCCAGGTACATCAGCGTGGCTCCGGTACGGCGCGCCGTGTGGGTATGGATGAGTTTACACTTCTGAATTTTCTCCTTCTTAGGCGTGCCGCCCTTGGTGGTTTCGACCTCGACCAGTTCGGTGAGACCGGCTGCCTCGGCGACTTCCTTGATGTAGCGGTTGATGACCTGGTCCTCGAGGTGGGGGAGTTGATAGTTGTACTTCTCGAGGATGGCCTTCAACTGAGTATTGCAGGGGATGGCCACCTTGGCGCCGGTCTTCTTCTGGCGGATGTTCAGGTAGGTGATCTCCTGCTTCTCAATCCAAGCCTTCTTCTCGCCGGGTTTCTTCGGATCATCTTTCTCACGAAGGACGTTTTTCGTCAGGGTGCTGAAGTCCTCCTTCTTGATATTGTTGTAGTCAGAGACACGCTGGGCCGTCCAGACGCCCACCATGAAGATGTCTCGGGCAATGGTGTGGCCCTCTTCATACTTGGACAGGTCCACGTCCATCATCTTGTCCAGATCTTCCTGTGTCAGGTAAATGCTGTCGATCTCCACTCGGGTACCCTTGAACTTCTTATCCTTCCAGGCATTGTTCGTATGGTAGCCCTCGACCTCGGCCGCGTTCATGATCGCTTTCAGCTCCTTGATACATTTGCCGACGGAATTGATGGAGTATTTCTTATTCTTGAGGTAGGCCGTATAGTCATAGTAGAAGTTCATGTCAATGTCCTTGAAGTCATACGTCCGTTTCATCTCCGTTTGAAAGAGCTCAAACTGCTTCATGGCCTGCTTGATCGACTTGACGGTTGCGGAGGCATAGTTCCGGCCTTTGTCCGTCTGCCGGCCACCATGCTCCACCTGATCCTTATATAGATCGATGAATTTGTTCAAGGTTATCCGTTTTGCCTCGGCCTCCTTCTTAGCCTTCTCCTCCTTCTTCCTTTGTTGGGCAGCACGAGCCTCTGCATAGACAATGTTTTCAATTATCTCACGCATCTCCTCCCTAGACGGAGGGGTATCACCCTTGAGCGCAAGATCAAGACTTCTCTTGATTGCATCCATCTTGTCTACAAGGGCCGGATTGGACTCACGGAACTTATTGAGGGCAGCGCTGCCCTTCCTTGATTTGTTCCAGGCTTGGATATCAACCTCGAGCCCAGAAGAGAGTCGGTAATTGATTTTATGAATTTTGGATTGACACCGAACGATTAGGGAAGTGAAGCCCTTTGTCTCTTCGGTTCGTATCACAAAAAATGTTGCCATATACTTCCATCATTTAGATCGCTAAACAAATATACGAAATAAAATGAAAAATGTGACTTCTTTGTGACTTCCTTTTGTGCAAATCTGCGAAAAGGTAGAAAAAGTATAAGCGGTTAAAACATTGTAAATCAGCGTTATGTTTTTCCGGCACTTTCCAGCCCCTATCAGAATAGAGTTCCGCTACGCACCTCCAAAAATGCCCCTGGACGCGGTCCAGGGGCATTTACGTTTCCA
>JAFWPT010000024.1 GCA_017509375.1 Bacteroidales bacterium
GAATATTGCGTTGTCTGTCTTGAGCACGGACTCTTCCGGGCCTTCTCCGTCGGCAAGCATTCCGAATTCGGACATATCGCGAAAGCGTTTGTAGAAACTCTCACGCGCCTCGGCCGACTCAAGCTGGGGAGGCAGGTCTGCTGCCGGCAAAGCTTTGAAAAACTCAAGCACGTCAGCCTTGCTGAGTACGGGAAGCTCATCGAAGGGCTTACCCTGCTCCTTCGGAGTTTCGTTACAGGAAACAGCGACCAAAAGTGCCGCGGCCGTCGCCAGAACCGCAAGTCGGAAATTGAGTCTCATATTAGGTTATTGTTTATTCTTTCCCAAATATAAGCATTTTCCGCCATTTTGTTTTACCTTTGCTATTATGCTTATGGGGCCGTCATTCCGTTATCTTGCTGCAACTCTCTTGCTGGTGTGCAGTTGCAATTTGATTACCCCATTGAAGTTGTCCGGAATCAAGATTATTGAGTTGCCGAAGGGAGAGCTGATATGGACTACGGAAAGGCCCAGGAAAGCGAAGATGTGTATCCCGGCCGCTTTTACAGGCCTGCCCGGCAGTATCATGGGAGAGTACCGCCTGAATGGAGTTGTCCACAACCGCAACAAAAAGACTTACAGGATTTCTATATGCAAGGACAATTTCTACGTTGACAAAAAGTGGCTGACCGACAACGGCTTCCAGCAGTACGTCCTTGTGCTCAACGGCAAAGCCAGCCACTATGGGGACAGCAGAAAGACTGTCAGACGCGCCATCTGCAAAAAGGACAATCACATCTTCCTGGTGGAATCCCGCTATCCTATGACCATGTCCGGCTTTGCTGCCGAGTGTGCCAAGGTCTCCGCCTGTGCAGTGTATTTGGACATGGGAGAATACGGCTACGGTTATGTAGGCAGCAGAATCCTGTCCCTCTGGGCGTACTTCAGCCGTGACAAGCAGACCAATTGGTTGTGTATCTATTGACTGTAGGTCCAAGCAAAAAGGGACCGGCCAAACGGCCGGCCCCTTACGGGATAACGGTATCTGCGGAAACTACCAGATATGTACCCTCTCGGCCTCGGGACGCCACATGGCGTCGCCTTCCTTGATGCCGAAGGCATCGAAGAACTCGCTGAAGTTGCGGAGGGTAACGTTGACGCGGTTGTTGCCGAGCGAGTGAACGTCCAGGTTGGTGCGACGGGCGATTTCTTCGTCGGTGATGTTCTGGGCCCAGACGTGGGCGAAGCCGAGGAAGAAGCGCTGGATTGCGGTGAAGCCATCTATCGGAGCGGGCTCTTTGCCGGCAAGGGCTAACTGCAGGGCAGTGAGGGCTACGCTCACGCCGCCGTGGTCGGCAATATTTTCTCCCAGGGTCAGCTTGCCGTTGGCTTTCAGGCCGGGCAGGACTTCGATTTCACCGTACTGATCCACCAGGACAGCGGTCTTTTCCTCGAAGGCACGGCGGTCTTCTTCGGTCCACCAGTTGTTCATATTGCCGTCTTTGTCAAACAGGCTGCCCTGGTCGTCGAAGCCGTGCGTCATCTCATGCCCGATGACCACTCCTATGGCTCCGTAGTTGACCGCGTCGTCGGCATCGGGGTTGAAGAAAGGCGGCTGCAGTATGCCGGCGGGGAAGCATATCTCGTTGGTGGAAGGGTTATAGTAGGCGTTGACGGTCTGGGGAGACATACCCCACTCGGTGGGATCGGTAGGCTTGCCCAGCTTGGAAAGATTGTCGGCCACATACCAGCGTCCGGCAGCCATGCGGTTCTCATAATAACTGAGCTGCGGGTCGATTTGCAATGTGCTGTAGTCCTTCCACTTATCGGGATAGCCGATCTTGACGGTGAAGTTGTCCAGCTTCTCGCGCGCCTTGGCCTTCGTGGCGTCGGACATCCAGTCCAGGGAGTCGATGTGGCGGCCGAGCGACAGCTGCAGATTCTTTACGATTTCGAGCATCTTCTGCTTGGAACTTTCGGGGAAATACTTGGCCACATACATTTGGCCGACGGCCTCCCCCAGAACGCCGTTGGGGACATCCATCGCCCGTTTCCAACGGGGACGCTGCTCGGTGACGCCTCTCATACGGGTGCTGTAAAAGTCGAAGGAAGCGGCATAGAAATCATCGGACAGGAAACCGGCCGACGCGGTGAGCAACTGCGCCGCAAGGTAGTCCTTGAGTTCATCTATCTTGCTGGATTTGAACAGTTTGCTAAAGCCCTCGAAGTAAGAAGGCTGCTGTACGATTATCTTGTCCTGCGCCGGTAAGCCGACAGCGTCGAAATATGCCTTGAAGTCGAATCCCCCGTAAGCTTTGACAATACGGGCGGTGCTCATGGGGTTGTAGCCCTTCATAACGTCGCGATTCTGCACGCTGGTCCAGGAGAACTGCGCCAGGCGGTCCTCGATGCCGGCTGCGTTCGCTGCACGCCCTTCCGGATTATCCAGTCCGGCAAGGGTAAAGAAACGGGCAAGCATAGCCTCATAGCCCTTTCGCAACTCCGCGTTGGCCGGATTCACGTAGTAGTCGCGGTCGTGCATGCCGAGTCCGCCCTGTCCCATATAGAGGACCTGGCTCTTGCTGTCCATAAGGTCTGCCTCAACCCCTTCGTAGAAGAAACCGCCTTCCCCGGATAGGGATAGCTTGCCCATATAAGCCGCCAGGGCCTTTTTGTCTTTCACGGCGTACAGTTCGTCGAGGTATCTGCGCACAGGTGCGGCTCCATCAGCATTGCGGCGGGTGGAATCAAGGCCCTGCTTGTACAGGTCCACGATTTTCTGGTCAACGGTACCGGGCTCCGGAGTGAGGCTCGTCATTTCGGAGAAAAGGGCGTTGAGGTTTTCGAGGGTTTTCTCGCTCAAAACATCGAAGGAACCGAAACGGGCGAACTCCGCCTTCAGCGGGTTCTTCTTCATCCATCCCCCGTTTGCATAGAGATAGAAATTCTCGCCCGGAGCAACGGACAGATCCATATCTGTGGGGTCCAGGGCTGGATTTCTGTTTTCACCGGGCTGACAGGCCGCCAGGGCCATTACCGGTATCATAAGAGCCAAAAGCTTTTTCATATTAAAACTCGTAAACATTATTTTCTTAGATTCCCCTTTACCAGCGTTACGATAGATGACAGCGCTACGGGAGCGGCATACCGGAGCGAAAAAGGCAGGTGCTTAAGGTAGCGGAATGCGGTGTCGGCCTTGCGGCGGAAGGGAGAAGAATTGATAGCTTGCGAACGGGACTCGGAGTGATGCCCGAAGTTGCCGCCTTCGGAGATAATACGCAGCAAGGGGGCCGCAGACGCGTTGTTGGAAGGATATAGCTTGTCGGGAACTCCGAGATACCGGCTCAGGAAACTGCTTGCCAGCTTGTTCCAGGCCCCGATCCCATTCCGGGCGCAATAAGTCCTGAGGGCCTCCGGGTCGTATTTGCCGTCCAGGCAGCTGTACGCCGCAGCCAGGTCGCATACCTGACGCAGGCCTGCACCCGCGCCCGCGGCGTGCTTGAGCAGGTGGGCCGACAGCATCAGCAGGACAGCTTCTGCGGTACCAGGCTCCGGTTTGCCGGCCTTGCCCGGCAGATCGAAGTAGCGCTCATGTATATCTACGTCTATGCCCTTGCAATCGAAGTGAAGGCTGCCGTCCGGAGAACGGCTGACCGTTGCGCCTTTGCTTTCCAAGATACAGACCGCTTCCGCCGCCTCGCCATCCGGGAAAAACAGGTCGATATCTCCGTACTCCCTAAGCCCGGGGGCAGGATACATGGCGGCAATCACCGCCCCTTTCATCTCCACAGGATGCAAACCGGACTGCCGGAACAAGGCTACGAGCTCCGAAGACAAGGCGGCCATATTCCGACTCTTGTTTTCCAGTCTCGAGACCTCAACTACAAGCGGAAAGGAAACCGAGTCCGGCATAGCCGCAGGGCAGTCTTCCGGCATATCGGACAGCGCATGATAAAGAAGGCCCGTCACCGACTGGCGCCTGGCCTCCCGGTACAACTCCTGCCACCCTTCCTCGGAAAGCCGCGAGAGACTTTGTACAACATCCTCCGGCAGGGGGTCGCCGCTAATCGCCTTCCTCGCGAGCGAGAGGAGAATTGTCATAAAGACTGTCATAAACGCTCTTGACCTTGAGGCACATCTGCTCCTTGGTGAACAGCTGGTTGAATCGCTGCAAGGCTCCGGCGGAATAGCGCTCAATATCAGACTCAACTCCCATTATGGCCTTGGCAAGGGAATCCACATCCTTCGGTTCTGCGTTCAGGCCGGAAACTCCGTCCTCGTTCACCCATGTTACGCCCGATTCAGGAATCCTGGTAGCCACTACCGGCGTTCCGCACGACATGGCCTCGATCTGGACAATGCCGAAGGCTTCCGTCTTCATAACACTGGACAGGACGAAAATATCGGCCGCTCCAAACAGTGCCGGAAGGTCATCGTCGGACACGTATCCCAAAATAGTAACCCTATCCTGCAGACCACTGTTCCTGATTTGGTTTATCAGGGACTCCTTCAGAGGGCCCTTTCCGGCCAGCAACAGGTGAAACCTTTCGGGCAGCCGGGTCATGGCCTCGATAAGAAAAGAAAAACCCTTATATGGCACCAGCCTCCCTACTGAAACGAGCAGGGTCTTTCCCGGATACGAATTGCGTATGGCGCCGGCAGTTTCGAGATTGAAGCTTACCGGGTCAATTCCTATGGGAACGAAGTCACATTTTTCCTGTACTTCCCTCAGATACGGGGAAGAATTGATATATACCGGAGTAGTCCCGAGAATCTTGTCCGAGCGCCGGATGATCCAATCCTGAAGGGGCTTATAGAGCCTGAGAAAGAATTTCTGGGAGATGATATCGCTGTGCCAATGCAGGACGACTTTCCCGCGGTAGCCGCTCAGGCGCAAAGCCAATGCCGCCATCGGATCGGGATGATGTAAGTGTATGATATCATACTCCTTGCCATGACGGCGCAGCCACGAAATCATCCGTGGTGCTATCATAGTGGCAGCAAGCTTCGCCCATGCCGGCACACAAAACACCCGTCCGGCATCGTTAAGCGTAAATACCCCATCCTGCGAGTAAAAAGGCAGATCCTTTTCATCCGGATCATCATAGGGAAACTTTGCGCAGAGCATGTCACAAGGAACACCTGCCGACGAAAGAGATTCCGTCAGGTCCCACATCACCTTCTCCACTCCACCCCGGATCGGGTAGAATTTTCCGAGTTGGAGAATTCTCATCTAAACTTGCTTTTCAAGCGCCCCAGGAGGCCTTTTTTTCTGTTGTGGTGCATACGTTTTTCCTGGCGCTTTCCGGAGATAATCTCATAAATTGTACCCCAGTCCGGGATGCCGCCAATATTGCGGTCGTCGATATAGACATCGGCCGTCACCTTGACCGAGAGTCCGTTTGGGCCGAAAGAAAGGCCATTGGCCGGAGTGTTGCTGTTGACGGCGTAGAATTCCACGCCTCCTTTCCGGCAATACTCCACGGCTTCTTCCAGAAGCGCCCCGTCCCTGGATGTCCAGAGGATAAGTTTGTGCCCGTCGGACATCAACATGCGCAGAGTTTCCAGCGCAAAGGGCTTTTCTTTACCGATTTTCGGGTATGCGTGTTCTACGATAGTGCCGTCAAAATCTACTGCAATTGTCATTTATCGTCCTCCTTTTCGCCATAGCCGTAGCCGTATCCATA
>JAFWPT010000164.1 GCA_017509375.1 Bacteroidales bacterium
ACGCTCGTTACCAAGGGTACCGTAGGATGCGCGGAGCTTTGCAAAGTCGAGAACTCCGCCTGCCTTGACGCTCTTCATGAAGGGCTCCTCGGTCACCACCCAGCCCAGGGACACGGAAGGGAAGAAGCCTCCGCGGTATTCCTTGGCAAAGCGGGACGAACGGTCGTAACGGGCATTGACTTGCAGGAGATAGCGTCCCTTATAGTCGTAGGTGACACGGCCGAAGAAGGATTGGTATGCATTGTCGGAAGCGTTTCCGGAAGTTGTAAGCAGGTTTTTGTTCGCCATGTTGAGGTAAGGATAGCCTGCAAGTTCCATCTGGTCCGTGCCGGTACTCATGCTCTCGGAGAAGTTGTAGCTGTCCTCGTAGCCGAGCAGGTAAGTGGTATGATGGTCTTTGCCGAAGTCGGCGCTGTAATTGAGCAGCAACTGCTTCGTGATGGTCTTTGCTTCCGTGCGGCTTTCAGTCAGCGAGTTGTAGGTGCATCCGCTCAAAGGTGTGTCGGAGAGTACGCCCGGCTCGACGTAGTAGTAAGCTTTCTGGACGTAGTCCTTCTCCGCGCTGTGGCGCAGTGACGGAGCGAATACGGCGGAAATCTTGAAATTCTTGAACGGGGTGACGTCCAGGGAGAACTTGCCGTAGAATGCATCCCGCTCGGTATTGTCGAAGCCGCCTGCGTGCAGACGGGCATAGGTGTTGGTGCCGTTGTTTCCGGGACCGTAAGTGCCGTCGGACCAGACTGCGCAATAGATGGGATTGTACTTGAAGGCGGCCTGGACGGGGTTGATCTGGTTGTTGTTGCTCAGCTTGTGGTTGAAGGTCATATCCACGGATGCCGAGATGAACTTGTTGATCTTGATGTCGTTGTTCAGGCGGGCGGTGTACTGTTCCACGTTGCGTCCGTAGTACAGCGCCTCCTCGTTCTCGTAAGACAGCATGGCGCGGCTCTTGATGACTTTGTTACCGTAGCTTATACCCACGCGGTGCTTGTGCTGGGGAGCCCATTTCTCTATCATGAGGGAGTCCCAGTCGGTGAGAGGATAGGCGTCAGGGTCCAGTTCGTGATTGGCCATGTAATTCTCGATGAAATCCTGGGATACTGGTAATAATCGCTCCCCTCGGGATTACCGGCATCGTTCCACTGCAATTCGTTCATCAGTTCCATGAAGCGGGTGGGGCTTACCTGCTCGGGATGCCTGGTACGGGTGAGCACAGAGAAGCTGCCGTTGTAGTCGATGTGCAGCTGTCCTTCCTTGGCACGTTTGGTGGTGATGAGGATAACGCCGGCCGAAGCACGGGCTCCGTAGATGGAAGCGGAGGCTGCATCTTTCAGCACGGTGACGTTGTCTATGGCGTCCACGTCAACGTCGTTGATGGTGCTCACAGGCACGCCGTCCACGATGATGAGGGGGTCCGAATCACCGATGGTGGTGACGCCGCGCACACGTATAGTGGCTCCGGCTCCGGGGAGGCCGCTGGTACGGGTGACCTGCACGCCTGGCATGGAGCCTTGCAGGGCCTGGCTGAGCCCTACGCCCTGGATGGAGGCAAGCTTGCCGCCGTCAACGTTGGCGATGGAACCGGTAAGGTCCTTCTTTTTCACGGTACCGTAACCTATGACCACTACCTCGTCGAGGAGCTTGTTGTCGTCATTGAGTACTACGTTGATAACTGAACGGTTGCCTACAGTCTCGCTGAGAGACTCGTAGCCGATGCAGGTGAACTCCAGAACGGAACTGCTTGATGCGACCTGGAGGGTGAACTTGCCGTCGATGTCGGTGGTGGTGCCGTTCATCGTACCCGACTCCACCACACCGGCTCCGATTACGGCCGCACCGTCTTTGTCAAGTACGGTTCCGGACACCTTCACGCGGTTCTGGGCGCTCACTACGAGCGAACCGAGTGCAAGGCACAGGATGGTAATCAGTAAGTGTTTTTTCATCGTATGATTTTAGTAATTAATTGGTTGATTATCCAAGGAAGGCCCCCTGCAGGAGCAGTTTGGAACGCACTTCGCCGGCGTCTATGTCCCGGGGGGCGGCTCCGGTGGCGGCGGCAACGGCGGCGGTTATGCCGGCCGCCTGGCCCATAGCCATGCAAGGCGGCATGACGCGTACGGCCCCTGCCGCGTCGGATGTTGCGCTGATGGCACGTCCGGCCACAATCAGGCCGTCTATTTCCAGAGGAATGAGGCTGCGGAGCGGAAGGCCGTACCACCGGCCGTTTTCCACCGTCTTGTATTCCGTAGTATTGGCTCCGTTGCGGCCGTGCACATCTACGCTGTTGGACGCCACCAGAATACTGTCTTCCGGTACCACGCCCTGGAGCAGGTCGTCGGCGGTAAGCATGTATTCACCCTTTACGTGGCGCGATTCGCGTATCCCTAGGGTTGAGGCTGAGCATTTGAGGGTGGCGTTTTCGCAGCCTGGTACGTATTTATGGAAGAAGTGCATCAGCTCCTGTACCTGGCGCCGGCCTTCGGTCTCGGCGGCGGAAAGGCTCTCGGTATCCGTAGCGTCCACATTGGCTATACGGGTGCAGTTTACCGCCCATTCGTCTTCGCGCACCCCGCGGTATATGTTTACGCTCTTGCGGGCGATGTCCCACTCTCCGGCGGCTTCGGCCTGCTCCACCCACCAGTGGAGGGCCCTGTAGCTGACTCCGTTGACCTTGCGGAATTCGCCCAGATGGGCCTGCACGTCAGCTTCGAGCCTGGGGCTGTCCACATTGTTGATGTGGAAGAAAAGGGTCGAGGGTTGTACTCTGCCGGTATCGGGGTTGCCGAAGGTGCATGGAGCGCCGGCCCGGGCGGCTACATCTCCGTCGCCGGTGGCGTCAATCACCACTTTTGCATCGATCCGTCCTATGCCTTCGCGGTTCAGCACGCGCACCCCGCATACCCGCTTCCCCTTCATCACCGGGTCAACCAGCGTGCTGTGATACAGCACTTTCACTCCGGCTTCGCGGCACATGCAGTCCAGTACGAATTTCAGGGTTTCGGCGTCGAAAGGGGTGAGGTGGTCATGGCCGGCGGTAATCCAGACGCTGAACGGAGTGCAGGCACGTACCTTTGACGGATGGATTGCTCCTCCCAATTCTACCAAGCGGTTTACCGTTTCTTCGAACAGGCCGCGGATTATCATCAGCTCTCCGGTAGTATCGTAGCAAGTCATGAAAGGTGCCACGAGCCCTCTGGTAGCCATGCCGCCGAGGCAGTTGCCCTGTTCGATTATGAGGGCTTTGGCACCGCATCTGGCGGCTGCTATGGCGGCACACACGCCTGCCGGGCCTCCTCCCGCTACCAAGACTTCCGTAACGCCGATCAGGCGTTCAGTGCCGGCAGGGGAGCTGCATCCGGAGTTCAGGCTTCCGGCTCCCAGAAGGGCGCTTCCGGCCAATGCGGCGCCGCCGCTTTTGAGAAAATCTCTGCGTTTCATATCAGTTACATTCAAACGGGCCCCATTCGCCGGTAACAGGGTACTTGGGGCTGCAGTCATCCATAGTATAAACCTTGTAGGATTTGCCGTCCTTGGCCACGCGTATGAGTATGTGGCCGCCAGTGGACGCAAAACGGTCCTTGTATGCCTCCACCAGATTACTGGGGGCCAGGTTGGTGAGGAACACCTTGCAGCCGGGATTGGCGGCGTACACGTTGTCCAGGGTCTTGGGGTTGGGTTGTACGTCGCGCCAGACGTTGGCTATAAGCACGTCCGGACGGAGAACGTTCATGATGTCCGGCCCGTTGGCGCCCTTGGTGCAGTGATGGCTGGCCTTCATAACTTCTACTTTATGGCACAGTTTGCTCACGGGGGCTTCCATGTCGAAATACTCATGCAGGTCTTTGTGGGCCCACTGAAGGTCGCCTCCGGAGAAGATGTCGAACGGGCCGTAGCTGAGGATGAAAACGCTGCTCAGCGCATTTTCTCCGGGGTACGCCTTGGGGTCGCCGGCGGCGTCCAGCTCAGCCATCGGCGGGATGTCGGTAGTCCATTCGCTGCTCCCCGGGGCCGTGCGGTACCTTCCGGCGCTTGCCAGATTGTGCACGCAGAAGCCGGGAACTTCGCCGAAAACGGGGGCTATCTGTGAGTCGGAGCAGGGGTCGAAGAACTCGTAGCTGGTGCCGTTGGTCTTTATGGTCCAGTTGAGGAACTTGGAGAAGTTGGCCATATTTTCCTCGCGGGTGGTGTTCGAAGCCTTGACTTCTGTGTGATCGCCCCTGGATATAAAGCGTTTAATAAGAATCTTGCTGCCTACTTCGCAGACGCTGGTGAGGCGGAACTTGCCTTCTTCATGGAGCGGAAGCTTCTTGGAGTAATCCCCCATGTGGTCCGTGTGGAAGTGGGAGAGCAGGAAGTAGTCCAGGGTATCTTTGCGGCCCATGGGGGCGAAGTGGCGTATGTAGTCGATAATTACCTTGCCGGAACTCGTGGTGCTGTCCGGTTTTGGAGCGGTGGGCATATATTTGTGCTGCTTTAGGAGCGACCCTGCCGCATCTACGAGCATGGTGGTTCCATCCGGAAACACATAAAACATGCACTCTCCCCGTCCTGTATTAATGGCGTGAATATCTAGCGTTCCACGAGTCCACGGACCAGGTGCCGCGCTGCATGCGGCAAGAAGGAACAGAACTATCGCAGTGCCTGAGATGGCTCTTAGTTTCATTGTGTTTATAAATTATTGGTCAACGAATATAATAATTATTTATTAATTCGGACCAAAAACGGAAAAAAGATGGCGGTGAATAAAAAGCACTGCCATCTTTTCGAAAACCGTCTGGATTCGGCAAAAACCTGCCGGGAAAAACGGCCGGCCGACATTACCGCCTGCGCCCGTTACTGCCTGAACAGACCTTCCAGCTTTTCGTCTGTACTGCCGGGGCTGAGGCGGTAGAAGGCTGCGCCGTGGGGCGGGACCTGCACTTCCCAGCGATCCTTGAATCCTACGGTACCCATATCTTTCTGGCGCCAGAGGTCCCGCACTGTCTGCTGGCTATAGAGACCGAGTTTCTTGGGCGTGAAGCCCATTGTGCGCTCTTCTTCGGTAAGGTTGAACAAGGCCACTGCGAGGCTACCGTCTTCCAGGGGTTTTACATAGGTCAGATGCCCTTCTCCGGAAGCGATGCGGACGCCCTGAATGCCAAGCGGGTCCTGATTTACGTCCAGCACCTCGTTGTTGCAAAGCAGGCTGAGCGTAAAGGGGTCGAGGGAACTCATATCGCAGCCGAGCAGCATGGGGGAAGCCAATATAGACCAGAGAGTTATGTGGGTGTACTGCTCCCAGGGGGTGAGCTCCGTCCAGCGCATCTTACGGCCCCAGCCGACCTTGCCGAGCACCAGCATGTCGGCATCCGGCCAGCGGCCCGGCCTGCGCCACCCGGCCCAACGGTCTTGCCCTTCGAAACCAATGGAGGACATGCTTTCCCAGTTGTCCCGGATGTCGCCGGTAGTCCGCCAGCATTCGGCATATTTGTCGAGGGCGGGAGCTATGGTGACGCGGGAACTGTTGGAGATGCTGTACACTATGTCGCGCCCGGTGGCGTCCATGGCCTCTTTCATGTCGCGCATCCACCACTCGTCATTGGGGTTCCAGTCGTATTTCAGGTAATCTACACCCCAGTCGGCCCACTGCCTGGCATCCGCCTTGGCAAAGGAATACTTGCCGAAACTGCGTATGGTTTCTTTGTTTATCTTTTTACGGTCCGCCTTGCAGTATTCGTCCGTAAGGCCCTGCTCCACCCACCAGTAGCTGCCGTCTTCGTTGTCGCAGGATGAGCCTATGTGCGAGGCATAAGTGGAAATCCAAGGCCCGGAGTAGATGCCGAATTTCAGGCCGCGGGCGTGCAGGGAGTCGCCGAGAGCCTTCATGTCCGGGAACTTTTTGTTGGGCTGGATGGCGTTGTACTTGCCGCCGCGCAGGCCCTGCCAGCCGTCGTCTATGTTGATGTAGGTCCAGCCATAGTCGGCAAGACCGTTTTCGTCGAATGCCCGGGCGGACTGCAGGATGAGGTCCTGGCTCACGGTGTTGCCCCATACGTTCCAGGAATTCCATCCGAGGGGCGGCGTGAGAGCTATGCGTTCGCCTATCTCTATGCGGAGTTTGCGGGTGTCGCTGCCGAGGGCGTTGGCGGCGGTGATGCTGACCGTGTAGCTGCCCTTTTTGCGTACCTTGCCGGTGATGATGCCTTTGTCCGGATCCAGATTGAGCCCGCGCGGAAGCCCCTTGGCGCTGAACTTCATGGGACGTACCCCTGTGGTGGGGATGCGGAACAGGAACGGGGCTCCCGGACGCTCTCCGTACACTTTCGGCCCGTTGATGCGGGGGGTGTCGGGAGCCGGAGGGGTGAGTATGAAGGCGCTGTAGTCGGGGGCAGTGATGGCCGATGCCTCCTTCATGATGGCATCCCTTGCCTCGGCGGCGGTCTGCGCGGAAACTGCGGCTCCGGCGAGCAGGAAGAATGTAAGTGTGAGTATTCTTTTCATTGTTTCGGGTATGTGATGTTCAGTTCGAAAACAGGGTTATGGCTTGGGACTTCGGAATGTTCGGCGGCTATTATGCTCCACATCCGCGCTACGATTTCAGGATGCTCCGCGGATACGTCCGCAGTTTCCCCGGGATCTGTTTCCAGATCGTACAGCTGCATTTCCGAATTATTGCCTTTAACGTTCTGTACCAGGCCTTTCCACTGGCCTTCCCGCACGGCCAGCCAGCCTTTTCCGCCTGGGTACTCCCAGTAGAGCCAGGGGTGCTGCGGCTGTTTTTTGCCTTTGAGAACGGGGACGAAGGAAATGCCGTCGTTCTGCGGCGGCTTGGTTCCGGCAAGTTCGGCGAAACTGGGCATGAGGTCGGTAAAGATGCCTGCATAGTTGCTGCGTCCGGGCTTGAGGCGGCTGCCCCAGCTGGCTATGAATGGCATCCTTATGCCGCCTTCGTGCAGGGAACTTTTACCCCAGCCTTTGCGGCATTTGAAGGGGCCCCCGCTCTTGAAGTACTCCATGGGAGAGTTGGAGTTGCAGGCCGGGCCATTGTCTGAAGTAATGATAATCAGGGTGTTGTCGTAAATGCCCAGCTCCTTCAGCCTGGCTGTGAGCCGGCCCAGCTGCGTGTCGATATGGGTAATCATCGCGGCGTAGGCGGAGTGGGGGTATAGCACGGGATAGTACCAGCCGTCGTCAGTGATGGGCGTCTTTTCTTCGTGCAGTTTGTTTACGTAGTACATCACTTCGTCTTCCGGAGCCTGGACGGTGCTGTGAGGCACCGTGGTAGTCCACATGAGGAAGAAAGGCCCGCCAGCGTTTTCAGTTACCCATTTCTCCAGCTTTTCGTACATCAGGTCGCAGGAGTAGGCCTTCTGGTTGAACTTGTCGTAGCTACGGGGGTCCATGGGATCTGCTCCCGGGTCCAAGCGG
>JAFWPT010000165.1 GCA_017509375.1 Bacteroidales bacterium
GGCCAGATACGCCTTTTCGAGCAGGGCGCCGCAAGACTCAGCGAAGCTCTGGGATACAAGCCTCTTTGGCACGTGCTCAATTCCGCCGGAATTGAACGCTTCCCCCAGTTCCAGCACGATATGGTCCGTCTCGGAATCGGCATCTACGGTATCAGTGCTCTTCCGGGGGTGCAGCTTTCCCCGGTCGCCAGCCTAAAGGTTAAGATACTGCAGATCAAGAACTTGTCTGAAGGAACCATAGGATATGGGAGGCATGGTATAGTGGCCCCTGAAGGTACCCGTATAGCTACGGTCCCGGTGGGCTATGCAGACGGAATCAACCGGCACCTCGGCTGCGGACATGCCAGTTTTTCGGTTGCCGGGCATCGTGCCCCTACCATAGGAAATATCTGTATGGATATGTGTATGCTGGACGTGAGCGGAATTCCCTGCGACGTGGGGGATACTGTGACCATCTTCGGCAAAGACCCGACAGTCAGCGAATTGGCGGCCATCCTCGATACCATTCCATACGAAATACTAACCTCGGTGCCGCGCCGCATCGAACGAATAATCATACGCAAATGAAAAAAATTACCTTGATTGCGCTCGCTATGCTCAGCATTGCGGCGTATGCACAGAACAATGGTGGCATCACTCCTGAGATGCTGGCCGAAATCAGTAAAGCTTGGACCGGATCCGCCTCCGACAAGGCTCTGCGCAACGCAATTGCCACGACTCCTATCAACACCCTGGCTCTAAACGCGGAAAATGCAGCGATGATAGACACGGAGTTCAGCGACCGGATCAAGACCCGCGGTATCACTGACCAGAAGTCCAGCGGCCGCTGCTGGCTCTTTACCGGGCTCAACGTGCTCCGTGCCGCGGCTATTGACAAATGGAATCTCGGTGATTTCCAGTTCAGCCAGTGTTATTGCTTCTTCTGGGACCAGCTTGAGAAAGCCAATCTATTCCTGCAGGCAATAATAGACACCCGTGACAAGCCCATCGACGACCGAGAGGTGGACTGGCTCTTCTCTCACCCGATAGGTGACGGCGGAACCTTCACCGGGGTGTCCAACCTGGTGACAAAATACGGCCTGGTGCCGGCTTCCGTAATGCCTGAAACTGCCGCATCCAATGCAACCGCACAGATGCGTGCACAACTGTCCAATTTACTGCGGCAGGACGGTTTCAGGCTCCGCGATATGTGGGAGCAGGGAATAATAAATATGCCCCGCAAGGCTGGACTGGCCCGCCAGAAGCACTCCGAGACCATTCTGAACTTGATTCAGCAAGAAAAGGTGTCCATGCTTAAGGAGGTTTATCATGTGCTCTCCCTGTGCCTTGGCGTTCCTCCCTCCGAATTTGAGTGGAAAGGGGAGAAGACCACACCTAAGAAATTCTATCAGGACCTTCTCGGATACGATTTGGAGAACAACTACGTGATGTTGATGAACGATCCTTCACGGGAATACGGAAAGGTCTATGAAATCCAGTACGACAGGCACATGTATGACGGCCAGAACTGGTTTTACTTGAATCTCCCCATAGAGCGTATCAAGGAGATGGCTATTGCTTCTATCAAAGCTAATACCGCCATGTATTTCAGCTGTGATGTGGCGAAGTTCCTCGACCGGAACAGGGGTGTAGCTGATTTATCCAATTTCGATTATGATTCTTTGCTGGGGGTTGAGTTTAACATGGATAAAAAGCAGCGCATCCAGACCCATGCCAGCGGTTCCAGTCATGCAATGACCCTTATTGCCGTGGATATCAAGGACGGCAAGCCTGCCAAATGGATGGTGGAGAACAGCTGGGGAGCAAAATCCGGTTACAAAGGAAACATCATTATGACCGACGAATGGTTCAATGAGTACATGTTCCGCCTTGTTGTCGAGAAGCGCTTCGTGCCGGCAGATGTCCTGGCAATGCTAAAGCAGGAAGCTGTGATGCTTCCTGCCTGGGATCCTATGTTCGCCGTAGAAGAATAACGGCTCGGTTTAGTTCTGCGCCAGCTTCTTTTCGCTTGGAATGAGGAGGGCGCAGAGACCTACGCCTATAAGCGCCCCTACAGCCACGGAAAGCATCGCAGCGTCCCATGAGCTGCCGTTAGCAATGCCTCCGACGACGATTTTGGAGCAAACTGCATCACCTACGAGGTAGCCGAAGAGTCCTACGAACCCGGCTGCCGTGCCTGCGGCGTTCTTGGGTACCAGGTTCAGGGCCTGGACTCCGGTAAGGGCCACGGGGCCGTAGATGAAGAATCCGATGAGGCAGAGAGCTACGTAAACCAGCACTTTCTGCATAGACGGCTCGACGTTCACGATTCCGGCGCCTACGAGCCAGTACAGCAGCACACCTATGGCGCAGAGGAACATGCAGATTACGTTCATGGGGGCGCAGCGGCCTTTGAATATCTTGGACGTTGCCCATCCGCAGGCTATGGTACCAACGGCTCCCACAATGTTATGCACGGAGAACGCCACTTTGCTCTCGGCGGCGGTCATTATGCCTTTGGTCTGCAGGTAAGTCGGGGCCCAGTCGCCTATGCCGTAACGTACCATATAAACCGCCACGTTGGAGATTGCCACGACCCAGAGGAGCTTGTTCTTGAGCACGTAGTCCACGAAGAGGGTCTTGAACGGAAGTTTCTCTCCGGCCGCTCCTTTTGACTTGAGGCCGCTGTGGTCGTTTCTCCAGTCGGCGACGGCAGGGAGGCCGCAGGATTCAGGGGTGTCCCGTATCGCCCACCAGCAGAAAAGAGCTATCGCAATGGCTATGACAGCGGGGAATACGAAATTGCCTCTCCAGGTCTGCACGATACCGAAATCGGCCGCAAGGGCCACTCCGGCTATGGCGAGGAAGCCGAGGGAGAAACTGCCTATGGTATGCGAAACGTTCCATACGCTCATCTTGAAACTTCGCTCGTTCTGGCTGAACCAGTGCGCCATGATACGGCCGCAAGGGGGCCAGCCGAATCCGCTCAGCCATCCCACTATCAGCATCAGTACGAATATGATAGCGGTGTTCACGGCCGTATTGGGGCCGAACGGTATCAAGCCGACAGCCATCATAGTCAGGGCGGAAAGCACCAGCCCCACGCAGAGGAACTTGCGTGCGTCGGAACGGTTGACCTCCTTGGAACAGCCGTTGCAGACATACGGCGCTCGGTCGAGACGGTCGCAGCGCTCCTTCTCAAAATCCTGGCAGGCCTTGTTACAGGTCGGGCAGGTGGTGCATTTGATTCCGCAC
>JAFWPT010000166.1 GCA_017509375.1 Bacteroidales bacterium
GAATGTTATCTTCTTCAGCAAATCCCGGTATGAACTGATATCCGAAGGTTGCTACTGGTTGTCCGAGACTCCCCTTGCCGCCGGCAGCATCTCCTGGGAATCTTCCCGCGCCCGTCATTGCAACTGGGTACGGCTCCGGGACAAGAAAACCGGCATGGTATTCAGGGTTCTCGACACTCACCTGGATCACATAACCAAACTTGCCAAAACTAAACAGACGGAAGTTATCGTTGCCGAAGCGGCCCAATATGCTGAAGATTTCCCTCAATTGTTGTTCGGAGATTTTAATTCCGGCATTAAAGACGAGCCGTATGCGTTGTTGACAAATGCAGGCTGGCAAGATGTGTATGAGGCTGTACACGGGCACGAAGAAGCCGGCTTTACAGCTCATGGATGGAAATTTGAACGCCCCAAAGGGCGAAGGATTGATTTTATTTACACCCGCGGCGGAGTCAAGGTGCTGGATGCGGAAATTATTAAAGACTCTCCGCGTGGAATCTGGCCAAGCGACCACTATTTCTTATATGCCAAGCTTCAGTTTTGATTAACCCGGCATAAATACACTATTCTTAAATTTATACTATCTATGAAAAAAATCATTCTTTTGGGCTTGTCCCTCTTTATTCTGTGCATTCCGGCCTGCATCAAGCCGGTCCCGCCGGAGCCGGAGGAACTGCCTGAATTCAAGACTGTTACCTTAACTGCCGAGCAAATAGGCACAAAGTCCTGCCTCGGCGCTGCCGATGGGCTTGAGGTCCCAATCCTGTGGGAGGCTTCGGATGTTATCTGGGTGCGTTCCGCATCCCAGCCTGAGGCTTCTCCCGGCAGCGACTTCACAACAGATGCATCTTCATTGGAAAACGGAGGCAAAATTGCCAAGTTTACCGGTGAACTGCTGAACAAAGGGCCTTATGTGGCCGTCTATCCGTATTCGGCTGTTGCCGAAAGTTCAGACAATTCCAAAGTAACTGTGCGGGTACCACAAACCCAGCGATACCATGCAGGCAGCTTTGGCAGCGGTGCCAATATCAGCGCGGCAGTGTGGAAAGAAGGCACCAATGTCCGTTTTTCCAGCATCGCAGGAACCGTCAGGCTATCCCTCAAGGGCTATGTCGGGGTAAGCCGTGTCGTGATTACAGACAATGACCCCGGCTTCGCATTGTGGGGTGACTGCCTTATCACTCCTGGAGAAGACTCCATTACTGCAGTTGAATGGAAAAACAGTGCCGAGGAGCGCAATCAGATTATCCTTGATTGTTCGGAAGGTATTCAGCTATCTCTCGACTCCCCTGTCGATTTTTATGCCGTGGTACCTGCAGGTGCTTTTGCCAAGGGCTTTACGCTTACAATGTATGATGCATCCGGATCAGTTGTACACAGCATCGTGAACAATGATCCCAGCACCGTATCGGCCAACCAGATTCTGCCTGCTGGCGGAGAGCAGAAGCCTTTTGCAAAAGGCAGCGGCACCGAAAGCGACCCGTACATCGTTTCAACTCCTGGCGAACTTGCAGTCCTGGCCTTCCTTACGGGCGGAGAGTATGCAGACAAATACATAGACAAGCATTACCGTCAGACCGCAGACATAAACATGAATGAAGTTGCTCTTGCCTGCATCGCTGCAAACAAGGATAAGCCTTTTAAGGGCAGCTACGACGGAGGCGGTTTCACTATCAGCAACCTTGCTCCGGTTCCAGCTAACGGAGCTGCAGCAGCCTTGTTCGCCTATACTGACGGTGCGGTCATAAGCAACCTGAAGATAGACGGTTATAAAAATGCCGGAGATAACGGCGAGCAGGGGGTCATTGCCGGACGTGCCGTCAACACTACGTTCAGCAACATCGGCGTCCAGGCCCAGGTGCAATTTGTGAAGTGCGCATGCGGTGGAATCGTCGGATACATGGATGGCGGCAAAATTGAAAACTGCGACGTCAGCGGTTTCGTTCATGATGAAAAATATGCTGATTTCAAGGGTGTTACCGTTGTTTCATGCGTTGGAGGCATAGTGGGATATGCGAATAATGCGGAAATCAGCGGATGCATAGTCAAAGGCGATATCACTGCTGCAGGCGAGCAATTGGGAGGCATAGTAGGACAGGCTGTGAACAGCAAAATCGACAATTGCAAAGTTCTCGCGGGCTCCACAGTTACCGGCGACAACTATTACGCAGGAGGCATAGCCGGCGAGGC
>JAFWPT010000167.1 GCA_017509375.1 Bacteroidales bacterium
ATAATTACTTCAAGCAGGAAGGCAAAAACATCATCTACATCAACGTAATGAATAATATGTCTGTGGACTGCGACTGCGACGGTTCTCCTGCTACACCGAGACTGAAGGATATAGGCATTCTTGCATCCACCGATCCCGTGGCGCTGGACCAGGCCTGCCTGGATCTCGTTTTCAACCATACGGACGCCTCCGGTGATAACTCCAAGCCTCTGCAGGAGCGGATCAACCGTCAGCACGGAACGCACATCACCGAGTATGCCGAAGCAATCGGCCTCGGCTCCAGGAAATACAACATCGTAAATATCGAACAACTCACCAGCGAAGTTCGATAACAACAAACAAATACGATCAGACCTGCAATGAAATGGGGCAGGATTATCCTTGCATCTGCTTTCTAAAGGCCAACGGCGTCATGCCTGTCTCCTTCTTAAACAGACGTGAAAAATAAGACTGATCCTCAAAGCCTACGGCTGCAGCAACATCTATGACCGGCATTCTCGTGCCGGACAACAGGCGTTTGGCCCGATGGATACGGGCAATGCCAATCCAGGCACCCACGCTGCGGCCAGTGGCATTTTTCACAAGACGGCTCAGGTAATTCCCGCTGATGCGGTTTTCAGCGGCATAGGATGAAATGGTGCCGATTGTCTTAATGGGGTCGAAGACGGATTCGAGAAAACGGCACACTGCAACTGGCAGCGCTGCCTCCTTGCCAGGCTTTACGCGTGTAAGAAGCAAGTCCAATCCCTTTTCTATAAATACCCGGTCTCCTTTATCGAAAGAGATGGCCAGCATATTGAACAGTTCCCCCATAAATGCACCTTCATCAAACCAAAAGCCCTGATGAAACGGAGAGGAAAGGAACTTGAGAGCCTTGGTATCGGATAGCATAGACGGCGCGAATCCGCCCGAATAACCTACAACGTTCCGGTAATAGCGTACGGAGAAAGGAGTATTCTGGGGAATCAGCAGAATCTGCCCCGGCTGGCAAAGGAACGAAGCGCCGTCAACTTCGGCAAGCACCTCTCCGTTCACTATATATATAAAGCCTATCAGCGGCAGCCGTGCCTCAGGAACGTCCGATACCTTGACATAGCCGGACGTATCCATTCTCCGGATGAAGAAAGGCAGCGCCGAAAAGTCAGCATGCGGATTCCAGTGTGCCTGAGGATGCATAGTTCCGGGTACAGTCTTATCCACCGTGCTCACTCCGAAGGCTCAAGCTTAAAGGTATCGCCGTACTCTCTCTTCTTGACGAAATAATCGCTCTTTTCTACAGTAATAGTAAAGTTGAAAGCCAGACGGCAGGATGAAGGACTGAGCGGATTGGAGAGCTTGAATTCATTGACTGCTACGTCGTTACCTTCGAAATATCTGTTATTTCCCATACCGGAACCGACTTTTTGAGTGAGGAGACTGTAGTGTAGCTCATCGTCGGAATCCTTGTACTTCGTAATTCGCAGGTGGGTCCAATTGATATTCTCGGTTTCCTGGATTTTGGCAGGCGTACTACACGCCAGAGCCGTCCCGTATGATGTCCCGAATTTACCCAATCTAGCACTTAACGGAGCACCGATCGAGAATGAACCTAACTTATTGCCCTCCCATTTTGTACCCATAAGCAAGATATGGATACGCATTAAATCAGATTCGTCAAGTAAAGTTCCTGTATAGTGATATCTGCCGTCAGTTCCTATGGCTGTCCATACGTTCTCACCAACCATTGTAGTCTGGACCTGGAAAAGATTTAAGGTAGTGGCCAAAATATTAGTCTTTTTGTCGTAGGTCCATTTTCCGGTTCCGCTGACTTTCATTTCCGACAGTGGCGCAGAAACAGAATTGTATGCATTAACTTTTTTTGCAGTTCCATCATCGTAGAATACCCAATACGATAACTTCGCCTCCGGGTTGTCGGAAGACACGGACCAAACACCCACAAACTGAGACGTTTCTTTGTCGAGGGATAGTTTTGTACACGAGAGTCCGGCAAGCATAATACTTGCAAACAATACGAATCTGATGATGGTTTTCATTATTCTACAGTACTTGAACAATTAAATGTCGATTATGCATTGCTTCGGCAAATGTGTTCGAGGCAGACAAACAATAATCTTTGTGGATACAAATGTACTAAAAATCCCAGGAGTTCGGCATGATTATGATGCGCTATGTGAGAAATGCTTTAGTTCCACTTCCGTCCATTACATCATTTACCCGCGAAAATAGTATCTTTGCATGTAAACAACTTGAAGAATATGAAAAGATTAGTCTTCCTTTTTGCGGCCGTGACCGCCCTTTTTTCCTGTACGCAGGCCGTAAAGGCCCCTGCCATCGACCCCTCGGAATATAAATCAAGTAACCAAGAGAATATGCAACGAGTACGAGATTTTCTGCATAATGCAGGCGTCTATTATCTGGCGACCATTGACGGTGACCAGCCTCAAGTACGTCCCTTCGGCACCGCCGAAATCATAGAGGGGAAGCTATACATCCAGACCGGCCACGTCAAGAATGTGGCCAAACAGATTGCCGCCAATCCCAAAGTCGCCATCTGCACCTTTAACGGTACCGAGTGGCTCAGAATCACCGCCACCCTGGTAGAAGATCCACGCGTAGAAATCAAAAAAGCCATGCTGGACGCCAACCCCGGACTGCGCTCGATGTACGATGAGAATGACAGCAACACTGCTGTTTACTTCCTCAAAGACGCCAAAGCCTCAATCTCAGCGTTCACACACGAGCCTATAACAATCGATTTCTGATACAAGCGCAACGGTCTCAGGAAAGTGTCGGATGCTGCTGCATTCCAGTAGCCAAAGGAAGCGGAGCTGCAGAAGTTAACATAAAAGAACTAAAAAAAACTGTAAACTTTTTGTTTATTAAAATTTTATGCTACATTTGCGGAGTATGTTTAAGGATAACAACACCAGCCATCACCACCACCTTATCTCAAAAGGATAGGGCGGTTGCTTGGTAGTTTCCTTTATACAAGTATTGAAACGCACAAAGACCTGCCCCTCCGGGCGGGTCTATTTTTTTAATGAATTAACAAATAACGCTTTATGATACGAATTGCGATACAGTCCAAAGGCCGTCTCAACGAGGAGAGCCTGAACCTGCTGCAAAGCATAGGGATAGAAGTGGACGCCCCGAAACGCAAACTTCTTTCCAAATCACAGACCTTCCCTATCGAAGCCTTGTACTTGCGTGACGACGATATCCCCCAAGTGGTCTCAGGCGGCACAGCAACGTTGGGCATCGTAGGTCTGAACGAGGTGGTGGAGCGGGGCGCCGATGTGGCCGTGGTATCCCGGCTCGGTTTCGGCAGTTGCCGTCTCAGCCTCGCAGTCCCCAAAGGAGAAGACTACACTGGCATAGGGTGGTTTTCCGGCAGGCGTATCGCGACCTCATACCCCAACATCCTTAGCAAATACTTGTCAGACAACAATATAGAGGCGAAGGTAGAAGTCATCACCGGCTCCGTGGAAATCGCTCCAGCCGTGGGTATTGCCGACGCTATCTTCGATATAGTCTCTTCCGGGAGCACCTTGATAGCCAATGGTTTGAAAGAAGTGGAGTGTGTATTCGAATCGGAAGCGGTGCTGATTGCAAGGCACGGGCTTACCGACGAAGAGAGTTTAGTCCTGGACGACCTTATGTTCCGTATCGAGTCGGAAATCGTAAGCCGGGGAAAGAAGTATCTGCTGATGAACCTGCCCAAGAATGCCCTGGACGAAGCAATACGTATCCTCCCCGCTATGAGAAGCCCCACCGTAATGCCGCTTGCCTCAGGCGATTGGTGCTCATTGCACTCGGTAATCGACGCCGCCGACCTCTGGACCAAGGTGAGGCAGCTTAAAGCCATAGGAGCGGAAGGTATTCTGGTTATGGACGTTGATAAAATAATCTTATGAGAATAATCGAGAATCCGCCCAGGCCCCTTTGGACGGAACTTGCCCGGAGAAAAGGAGCCGACTACGAAGGCATTCGCGCCCATGTCGAAAGCATCCTGAACGAGGTGGAGCAGAACGGCGACGCCGCACTTGTACGCCTGATGCAGGAAATCGACGGCGTGCACGCGCCCCTCAAAGTATCTGGATCGGAAGTGGAAGCCGCCTGCAGCATTGTACCGGAAAAAGTCCGGAACTCCATACTTAAGGCCAAAGAGAACATTGAGTTGTTCCATCATGCCCAGCTTCCGCG
>JAFWPT010000168.1 GCA_017509375.1 Bacteroidales bacterium
CTATAACCGCCGGCAAGAATTCGGAGCCTGTGATTATTATTCCCGATGCCAAAAGCATTGATCTCAAAATCACTGAGAAGGGTGCATCCGTAAAGGGAAGCAAGCTGGCTCAACAGTCGCTCGATTTGCAGAAATGGGCTGTTAAATTGTACACCACGACAGCAAGCGAGATGGAGAAGTCTTTCCAGGCTGGAGACTCTCAGGGCGCAGCGGAGATCATGAACAAACGGGACGAGGAAATAGCGGCTCACTGCCGGCCCATTTTCAATGCGCACAAATCCGACTATCTTGGTGTGCAGGCCCTCGTAATGATGATCAACAAGGTGGATTCCAAGGAATTCGTAAAAATGTACGAAAGCCTTCCGGAGCTTGCCAGACAGGATTTCCGCCTTTCCGCTCATTACAACAATGTGTAGAAATAGAGAATTTGCGAATTCGAAATTATTCACTATATTTGCAGTCCCGATTGAGGACAGGGGCGTAGCTCAGCTGGTTTAGAGCGCTTCAGTCACATTGAAGAGGTCGTCGGTTCGAATCCGACCGTCCCTACCAAATAAAGCAGGCTTTTGGCCTGCTTTATTTGTATATTACTGCGTTTGCATTAATCGAAAATCCTTGCGACCAGCGTCTCGAACTCTTTGAAAGCGCTCGTATCTTCCAGCTCCCTGAGGGCATTCAGAAGCCCTTTATAGTGCCAGGCGTGCGAAGCTTTGTCCTTGACGTGAAACAGATTCCATAGTGAATCCCCCTGGATGGCATAGTCCCTGGAAATGGCCCGCATATTGGACAATTTGTCACCTATAGCCACTATCTTGGCGTCGTGGGAAGAATTTGCCAGCCTGTCAATTGCCGCTTGCTTGCGCATGTGCCAGCTTTCCTCTTCGCTTAGTCCGTCGGGGAATACATCACTTTCCGCTGCAACCAGATCGGCTATCCTGTCTCCAAACTCTTTCCTGATGTCTTCCTCCGTGACGGAAGTGTCTTCTACGGTATCGTGCAGCGCGGCTGCAGCCAGCAGCTCCTGGTCCGGAGTGATTGTAGAAACGATCTCTACAGCTTCCATGGGGTGAACGATATAGGGGAAACCCTTGCCTCGGCGCTCGGTGCCGGAGTGGGCTTTTACGGCAAATATTATTGCCTTGTCGAGTAATTCGGTATTGAGCGGTTTGTTTGCCATAATTTATTGATTCATAAAAGGTAAGTCTTTAGCCTGTTCCAATAGCATCTCGGCCATTATCTCATTGCCTCCTGCGGACGGACCGTTCAATAAGTCTAAAAGATACTTAAGACCGGGCTTGCCGCCGCCGTTTTTCAATATATAAGCAATACACAGGTCCTGGGGGCCCAGGGATGCGGAAATAATATCCAGGTCAGTGAGACCAATCTGGTAGCAGGCAATCTGGTATGCGGCTTCGCTGTAGTTTTTGATGATAGCGGCCACGTCGCCCAGCATCTTGCACCCGATTGCTTTGAATACCGGAAGATAATTCATGAGCGACACCTCCTGGATTTCTGCCTGGTTCACCGCAGCTATACGGCGGTTCAGTTTGTCGAATGGCTTGAGTTCCAGATAACTGCGGAAGGTATCACCGTTCAGTTCCACATCTTCAAGCCTGCCCGAAGCCACTAGGCCCTGCACCTGGCGCCTGTAGTTGTTTATCTCCGTGCGTATATGGCTGAACTGTTCGTCTGCAAGCTCCAGCATTCCGGCCAGACGGCTTAGGTTTCGAAGGTACTCTTTGGGCACTTCAACGCCGCTCTTGTAGCCAGTATCGTGGTTCATGTTGGCCCAGGCGTGCTGCAGCACAGTACGCATCTGAACTTCGAAACGTATCTTGTTCAGCTCAGGATGCTCCGCGCTTTTGTATGAGCTTTCCGGGATACTGCAGATGTAGTGGAGGGACAAATAGCCGAAACTGTCGATTTCGTGCGCCTTGCGCTTATCCACTGAATTTTCCCAATCGATCGTGAACAGACGCTCAAGTACTGACGCCACCTTGTCCACATCGTCAATATAGAATGTAATTACCCTCAGCCCAAGGATATCGGTGAGGTCGAAGAGATCACGGTATTTGCTGCCCTTGAGCTCCAGCTTTCCTGCAAGTGACGCCTCCGTTTTGACCCTGCATTCCAATGCGGCTACAATGATGCCCGCTTCATCGAAAAACTGCCGGATACGGCCGGGGATAATACGGGCCATCTCGTTGAAAATCGGCAGCAAAGAGTGATACTGTTCCAAAATCTGCTGCCCGTGTGCATTGAGTGGAGGAATGCTCGTGTTGGTTGACATAGCTATATAAAAGTTTAACTGGTTCGTTTACCTGGATGCCAAAGAAAAGCTTCCGGCGGGGAAGTCTGATTACATTCCAATTGCCAATCCCACCGTGAAACTGTTGGCCCCGCTCCAGTAGTCAGGGAAGAGGGATGTAATGCCGTAGTTTGCAAAGACGCCTATAATCCCATAGGAAAAACCTGCTTCAACAGTGGCTCGGAAACGCTTGAACAGGTCGTCGGCATTTTCACGGTAGGCCGGTTTCTTGTACTTTGTATATCCGTTAATCAGGTAGTCTGCGCTGGCTCCGATATAAACCCTGCCGCGTCCCGCCTTGTAAGCAAGCTTGAAAGGTACGCCTACATAGGTGGCGTGAATCTTGGATTTGCTGCCGTCATACTTGCTGTTTTCCGCGATAATGGGGAAAGGCTGGTAGATGCCACCGGCGTCTTTCCTGAAGGTGATGTCCGTATTGTTCAGCGCATAATCCATAAATGTGAAGCGAATGCCGAAAGACGTTTCAATATGTCTTCTTCGTGAAGAAAAACGCAGGTTGGCGAGTTCGAGACTGTAATAGAAATTCTTGTATAAAATGGATTCCAGGACCTTGGAATTATCATTGAACATTGTTGAAAGCCCGAAATACATGGGGAAAAGTACTCTCAGGTTAGATTCTACCCTGTCCGTACTGAACAGGTTGAATCCGCCGCTGTAATCACGTTGGCCGTAATCCTGGTAACCCCGATTGTATCTGTCGTATCCTGAATAATACTGAGCGGACGCCACTGCACAAGACGCAGTAAACACAAGCAGTATGACTATTATCTTTTTCATGAGCGCAAATATAGGAATAATCTCTTGACTATCAACCGGGTTTTATGGGCTTTTGAAGTAGCCTACAGTATCCGGGAACAAAGCTTTTCGGCTTCGGCAAGAGTTTCGGCCTTACCCACATCCACGATTGTAAGCTCTTCTGGTACAATGCCATATATTGGATATCGGGCACAGGCCTCAAGGTAAAAATCAATGATGGGGAAGCGCTCCGGACAGCCGTATTCCCTGAAGACCTGGAATATGGCGGGGGATATGTTATGAATGCCGGCGAAAGCATAGCGGCGGCAGTGCCCTGGCTGCAGCGACGGAAAAGGACTGCGGACTTCTCCCGTGGCTAAATTGGTCCAGCCTACAAGCCGCATCGAGTCGTCGAACAACAGATAGCGCTGGGTTTTTCTTTCGCTTACAAGCAAGGCCGCGAGGGCATCTCCGGGCATCTGATTCCGGAACCAGCCCAGGTCCAGGTCGGAAATAATGTCCACGTTATGTACCAGGAACGGAGCCGCGTCAGATCCGCATAGCAGGGGCTGGGCATGTTTTATGCCGCCTCCTGTCTCCCTCAGCATGTCACTTTCATCGGATATGTAGATACGGAGCCCGAAGTCGTTGGATTTCAGGTACTCGCGAATCTGGTCCGGGAAGTGGTGCACGTTTATCGCAACCTCGTCGTAACCGGCGGCGCGCAACTTCGAGAGCACGTGGCCAAGCAGGGGCTTGCCGCAAACCGGCACGAGCGCCTTGGGCATGGTGTCCGTAATCGGCTTCAGCCGGGTGCCGAGGCCGGCGGCGAATACCATTGCTTTCATAGGCTATAAGGTCTTTTCTATGTCCAGCTCCCTGTGGGTGAGCTTTACGACAACATCGTATTTGCCGGAAAGGTGGCTGGCAAGATGCTCGGCGCAGAAAACCGAGCGGTGCTGCCCGCCGGTGCATCCGAAGCAGACTTGAAGATGGGTGAACTTTCGCTCGATGAAGCGCTCGACATGGGCGTCAACCAGTTTGTAAACGCTTTCCAGAAACACATTCACCTCTCCGTCGTCCTCCAGGAACTTGATTACTTCGGGGTCGTTGCCGTTGAACTGGCGGTAGTGCTCATACTTGCCGGGATTGTTGATGGAACGGCAGTCGAAGACGGAGCCGCCACCGTTGCCGGTGTTATCCACAGGTATTCCTTTTTTGTACGCGAAACTGTAGATGCGTATTTCCAGCCTGCGGTCCACCGCAATTTCATAGAATTGCGGCATATTGGTGAGCTTGGTCAGGATGCCGTTCAAATAGGGGTAGCGGTCGAACGGTATTTTAAGCAAACTCCGAAGATTGTCCAGTGCGTAAGGTACGCTGGCCAGGAAATGCGGCTTCTTTTCGAAATAGC
>JAFWPT010000169.1 GCA_017509375.1 Bacteroidales bacterium
CCCTCCAGCGGAGCACTTCCCCGCGCCTTCCCGGGACGCTCAGGCAGCCTTCCGGCCCAGGTTCCGCATCACCTCGGAAAGCAGCTATGCGAATATTGGGATAAACTTCGAAAGGCTCCCCTTCCTTGTCGAGGCGCTGAACGGCAACCACCCTGCGCAGCACGCCCACTTGAGGTCCGGCAATGCCGACACCATCCTGTGATGGATCCGTAACAGTAGCTATCATTCTGGCTGCAAGGGCCTTGTATTCAGGAGCACGCAAAGCTTCAAAGCTTATTTCCGAACTCTTGGCGCGCAGAATCACAGAATCTGCAGGATCATCTACGGTAAGAACTCTCATCAATCCTTTTCCTCCCATAATCAAGCGGCTTTCATCGGCCGTCCATGGGGAGCCGGCGCAGGAAATAACAGACAACATACAGGCAGCAAACAGAAAGTATCTCATAACATTAAACGTTTCAAACCTCTGGCCAGACGCTTAAGCCCCTCTTCCAGCAGCTGCGGAGGACAGGCAAGATTGATACGGAGGAAGCCATCCTGGCCATACATGACTCCATCACTGAATTTTACTTTTTCCACTTCCACGAGGCTGCGTGCTACGTCAGCGGAAGAAACTCTCAGGCTGCCGTCAGGGGCAAAGCAAAGTGCCTTGATGTCCAGCCAAGCCAGATATGTGCCCTCAAGTCGGTAGAGGCGGAATGGCTTCAATTCTGCATTGACAAATTCATGCAGGCGGAAGTAATTGGCGGCGATACGGCGGTTCAGGCCAAGCAGCCAATCAAGCCCCTCAGGGGTATAGGCCGCCTGAAGAGCCACCACTCCGAAAGGATTGACATCGCATATCTCGTTCACATTCACAGCTTTGTTCACCCGCGCCCGGATATCGGGATCGGCGCACACGATATTGGAAATCTGGAGACCGGCAATATTGAACGCCTTGCTGGGAGAATTCAAGGTGATGCAGGCGCGCTCGAACTCGGGGCAAACAGAGGCGAAAGGCGTAAACTTCACGCCAGGCATCGTAAATTCGCAGTGTATCTCATCGGAAACAAGCTGCACGCCATTATCCAGGCAGATACGCCCTACATGCTCCAACTCGCTGCGGCTCCATACACGTCCGGCCGGGTTATGGGGAGAGCAGAAGAGCAGCATTTTCACTTTCGGGTCTTTTGCAGCTCTCTCAAGGCCGTCGAAATCAATCTCATAGTGAGGTACCCCGGCTTCTTCCACCGTAAGGAGCGGCACGTCCTCGATAATGCAGGAGTAATTGCGAATTGAAGAGAAAAAGCAGTTATATACCGGACTCATTATCAGCACTTTATCTCCGGGCTGGGTAAAGGCGCTCACACATGCCGACATAGCTGGTACCAGTCCTGGACAGTAGATAATCCACTCCGGCTCCGGACGCCATCCATGTCGTTGAGCGAACCAGTTGCATACTGACTCATAGTAACTGGAAGGCACATGCGTATAACCGAAGACGCCATGCTCTGCACACTTGCGAACCGCTTCCAGAACGCAGTGAGCGGTCTCAAAATCCATATCTGCCACCCACATAGGCAGCACGCCTTCAGGAACCGCATCCCACTTGACACAGTCGGTGTTTCTGCGGTCAACTACTTTTTCGAAAACAGAATCCATGAGGCACAACTATTTGCGGCACTCCAAGCTGCAGTCTCCCGGAGCCTTGATGTTGGCATCCAGAATAATCTCCCCATATGAATCGGCTACGATGTGCCCGGAACGGGGATTCTTGACAGAAGTAACGGAGCCGCGTATATCGGCTTGAACTGAAGAATACTCGAAGGCCAGGTCGGCGTCGGCATCGAAAGTGCAGTTTTCCAGAATCAGGTTGTCGGCATAACAAAGCGGCTGGGTGCCTCCGATACGGCAATTGATTAAATGCAGGTTACGGGAATACCACCCAAGGTACTCCCCTGTTATCACGGAATCCCGAACCACAACATTCTCCGTCTCCCAGAAAGCATCCTTGGTATTCAGCACTGAGTCGCAGATTTCCACATCCTTGCAATACTGGAAAGAATAATTGCCCTGCAACTTGAGGCCCTTGATACGTAAGCCGGAAGAGTGCATGAAAAGGTAGTCCCCCTTTTCGATTTCCACGTCCTCCAGGACTACGGAACGGCAGTCCCAGAAAGTTTCGGCGGCGTTGGGAATACGCACCCTGCGTACAGTCAGGTCTTCCATAGCGCGGAACATCTTGGGCGCCTCCACGAGGCAGTCTTCCATCAGCAGGCCGCGGCTATACCAGAGAGCAGCGCGCGCCCCTTCCGTGAACAGGCAATCCTTTACTTTAAACCCCTCACAGCACCAGAAAGGGTATTTACCTTCAAAGCGGCAACCCGACGCCTCTATGTTGGCCGTCTCCTTCAGGGCGGACTCCCCGGCGTGAACGGTCACGTTTTCCAAACGCAGGTCACGCTCGCAATACAGAGGTCTCTCTCCCCCGAACTCTTTATTTGCTATCAGTTTCATTAGCTGTTTTCTCCTTGTACAATAATCGTTTTATCTTCAGCGTAGCGGTCTTGGCGAAAGGTTGCTTCTCAACTTGCACCTCTTTGATACGGCTGCTGCGGTTAACGTGCGAATTTACGAAATCCAGAATCTCTTGCTTGCGGCGGTCCATTTCTTCCACGAAGCGGTCCTCGTTCTCATAGTTCCAGTCCAGCACGTCATCGTCGAAATGCACCAGGGCCACCAAATGCCCGTCCCTTTCTA
>JAFWPT010000170.1 GCA_017509375.1 Bacteroidales bacterium
CAGCAGAGCCGTTGGAATTCATTGCGTTGGTGGAGAGGAAGTAGGTGTTTCCGTAGCCTCCGGTAGCAATAATCACGGCGTGAGCACCGAAGCGCTCAAGCTGGCCGGTAATAAGGTTGCGGGTGATAATTCCCTTGGCCTCACCGTTGATAACCACCAGGTCCAGCATCTCGTGGCGGGGGTACGCCTTCACCGTACCGGCTGCAATCTCCTTATTCAGAGATGCATAGGCACCAAGAAGCAGCTGCTGGCCGGTTTGGCCGCGGGCGTAGAAGGTACGGCTTACCTGTACACCGCCGAAAGAACGGTTGGCAAGATAGCCGCCGTACTCGCGGGCAAAGGGGATGCCCTGGGCAACACATTGGTCGATAATGGCGGCGCTTACTTCGGCCAGACGGTACACGTTTGCCTCGCGGGCACGATAGTCACCACCCTTGATAGTATCATAGAACAAGCGGTAAACGGAATCGTTGTCGTTCTGGTAATTCTTTGCTGCATTTATACCACCCTGCGCAGCGATAGAGTGGGCGCGGCGGGGTGAATCGCTAATACAAAATATCTTGACATTGTATCCGAGCTCTCCCAGGGACGCAGCTGCGGATGCTCCGCCAAGACCAGTACCTACAACGATAATTTCAAGCTTGCGCTTGTTGTTAGGACTCACGAGATGAATCTCAGATTTACGCTTAGTCCATTTCTGGGCTAAAGGTCCATCAGGAATCTTTGATAATAATTTATCGGCCATTTTATTTATATTTATTGGTATTCTAAAAATCTTACAAGTTTAGTCATTTTTCGGCACAACTCCAATCACTGCCCGAATAAAGTACCTTCTTCAGGCTCTTTTTCCAGTCCGAGATGCTTGTACGACAGTTCTGTAGCTATCCTCCCCCGCATTGTCCTCACTATAAAACCTTCTTTTATAAGGAAAGGTTCATACACTTCCTCGAATGTTCCCTGGTCTTCCCCTATCGCGGTAGCTATGGTATTGGCTCCTACAGGTCCTCCTTTGAAAGTGTTGATAATAGTTCTCAATATCTTGTTGTCTATTGCATCAAGGCCGCGCGTATCGATATTTAACTTGTTCAAAGCATAACGGGCTATAGCCAAGTCAATATGACCGTCTCCCATAACCTGCGAAAAGTCTCTTACTCTTCGCAGGAGTCCGTTGGCAATTCTCGGGGTACCTCGGCTCCTTAACGCAATCTCCCGGGCAGCGTCGTCATCTATTCCTATCTTTAGAATTACTGCGCTGCGCTTTACTATCTTTACCAGTTGGGCGGTATCATAATAGTCCAGTCCGCTGGTAATACCGAAACGGGCTCTCAGGGGTGCTGTAAGCAAGCCGGAACGAGTGGTGGCGCCAACCAGGGTAAAAGGGTTCAGGGATATTCTCACAGAACGCGCACCTGGTCCCTTATCTATCATTATATCAATAACATAATCTTCCATTGCGGAGTAAAGATACTCCTCTACTTCGGGTGAAAGACGGTGTATTTCATCTATAAAAAGAACATCCCCTGTATCCAGAGAAGTCAGCAATCCGGCAAGATCCCCGGGACGGTCGAGCACCGGCCCTGAAGTAATTTTCATGTTAACGCCCATTTCATTCGCAATGATATGCGCCAAGGTAGTCTTGCCAAGACCGGGAGGACCATGGAAGAGGGTATGATCCAACGGTTCACCTCTCATCTTTGCCGCTTCAATGAAAATCTTAAGATTGGATACGATTTCCGCCTGTCCGGTAAAATCTTCCAGTTCTTGGGGCCGGATTATTCCATCTAAATCCTTATCTTTGCCCTCGTTTGTATTGTGGGGGTTAAAATCGGACATTTCGTCTATTTCTTTACAATTACAAATATAGTTCTTTTAATTTATAATCTGATTTTTTTGTTTTGTAGGTTAATTTGTTAATTATCTATATAAATAATTATAAATCAATTTATTATAAATTATAAGAGTGTTGAAAACTTTGTATATACCATTGTTCTTAACCTATTGAAAAACCAGGCAGGGTATTATTACCCAAGAAAGTAACAGGTCAATAAACATGGTTTTCAACAGTATTATTAACAATGGAACTCTATGTATATAAATAAAGAGTCCACTTCGCTTTTGAAAAGCAGATTACTTTCCGAAAAAGAAGTTTTCTGCCGTTCGTTGTTTATGTCTGCGAGGTGGTTTGTTTTAAGCCAGGCCGCTGATAAAGGAATAAATCTGCTTATACTTCCCAATAAAGAGAGTGCAGAGTATTGTTCATCAGACCTGTATAGCTTAATAGAAGGAGATAGAGTATTCTTTCTCCCGTCTTCCTCTAAAAACATTGAAAGGAGCAATTATAAGTCTTCCCTCGGAGTGCAACGTACTTCCGCAGTGGAAAAGATACTGAATTATGACGGGTCCCTGCTGTTTCTGGTTTCCTATCCGGATGCCCTGGAAGAACTGCTGCCCAATGAAAATAGTATTAGCAATTCTGTTTTCCGGCTCAATAAAGGAGACAGTATTTCTTATGAGCAGATTAAGGAGAAATTAAACTCCGAGAACTTTGAAAAAGTGGACTTTGTGTCTTCCCCTGGGCAATTTGCCGTAAGAGGTTCTATAGTGGATATTTTTTCTTATTCCCGCAACCACCCTTTCAGATTGTCTTTCTGGGGAGATGAAATAGAGAGTATTCACCTGTTCGATTGCAATACACAGCTTTCAATAGAAGAAACCGGCAGCGCCGAGATAGTTTCAAGTATTATATCCGAAGGATCTGAGAATGGACAAAGTATTCTGGATATCCTGCCTGAGAATACCGTTTTATGGCTGGATTCGTCCGATATGTATAGAGAAAAATCTTTTTTCAGTCTTACAAGCAGATTTAAGAAGGTATATATAGATACTCCCCTGTCGAGGCAGGATGCGAATTCGATAGACTTCAACATAGCACCCCAGCCGGTTTTCAATAAAAATTTTGAACTTCTGTCTGAAGATATACGCAAAAAAGTGGAAAATGGATATGAAGTGTTTATATTCGGAGATAAAGAAGTCCAATTGAACCGTATCCTTTCAATACTATCCCAGGATGGATGTCCGCTGCCAAAATTTATAAAAGGGAAAAACATCCATAACGGGTTTATTGACCGCACCGATAAGATATGCTGCTACACTGACCATGAAATATTCGACCGGTTCCACAGGGTGAGTATCCGCCGCAGCGTTGAAAAGTCTGAGCAGCTTACTATCAACGACTTGAATTCTTTCAATATTGGAGATTACGTAGTACATATAGATCACGGCGTAGGTGTATTCGGCGGCCTGGTCCGCATGCGGGATGATTTCGGAAGGATGAAGGAAGTCGTGAAACTTACCTATAGGGATGGAGATGTGGTATTCGTCTCTGTTCATGCTCTCCATAAAATATCCCGTTTCCGTTCCCGCGACGGTGAGATTCCCAGAATCAACAAGCTCGGGTCCAAGACCTGGATAACCCTGAAAAACAACGCCAAATCAAGGGTTAAGGATATAGCAAAGGACCTCATTCAGTTGTATGCCAAGAGAAAAGCATCCAAAGCGTACGCCTTTTCGCCTGATTCATATCTGCAAGAGGAACTTGAATCTTCCTTTATGTTCGAAGATACTCCGGATCAGGAACTTGCCTCCAATGCGGTGAAAAGGGATATGGAAGGAGTGTGTCCTATGGACAGGCTTATATGCGGCGATGTTGGCTTCGGCAAAACGGAAATAGCAATCAGGGCTGCATTCAAAGCTGCTGTGGACGGAAAGCAGACGGCCGTGCTTGTTCCTACCACAATACTTGCCCTCCAGCATTACAACACTTTTTCTGAAAGGTTGAAAAACCTCCCTTGTACTGTAGATTATGTGAGCCGGCTAAGAACTGCCAAAGAGATAAACGATATACGTAAGCGTCTGGAAGAAGGTAAGATAGATATACTTATAGGGACACACAAAATTCTTTCCGATTCTTTCGTTTTCAAAGATCTTGGCCTGTTTGTGATAGACGAGGAACAAAAGTTCGGAGTAGCTGCAAAGGAAAAACTCCGTCAAATGCGTGCCGGCATAGATACTCTCACCCTCACCGCAACCCCCATTCCGAGAACTCTGCAGTTCTCTTTACTGGGAGCGCGTGACCTGAGCATCATAAACACTCCGCCTCCAAACCGCATTCCCGTCCAGACAGAAATAATACTCTTTGATAAAGACGAAATTAAGAGCATTATAGACTATGAACTGAACCGCAACGGGCAGGTATTCTTCCTGCATAATAAAGTGGAGGAACTGCCCGCCATCTACGATATACTGCACCGGCTCGTACCCGATATGAAAATATGCATGGCGCACGGGCAAATGGAGTCCAAAACACTTGAAAACAGAATGTTGGAGTTTATCCGCGGGGATTACGACCTATTATTGTGTACAACCATAATAGAGAACGGACTGGATATTCCCAATGCCAATACCATCATAATCAACCAGGCGCAGAATATAGGACTAAGCGACTTGCACCAACTTCGGGGACGGGTAGGACGCTCTAACAAAAAAGCTTTCTGCTACCTGATAGTTCCGCCACTTACTACCCTCACCGACGATTCCAGGCGCCGCTTGAAAGCCATTGAGGAGTTCAGCGACCTGGGAAGCGGTTTCAACATTGCCATGCAAGACCTCGATATTCGCGGGGCAGGAAACCTGCTGGGTGCCGAGCAGAGCGGTTTTATAATGGATATGGGCTTCGAGACCTACCAGAAAATACTGTCGGAAGCTATGGAGGAACTTGGAGTGGAGACCGGGGTAATCCAAAAGGGAAGCCGGGACAGCTACTCTACGGACTGTACCGTCGAGACGGACCAGCCGGCCATGATTCCTGATGATTACATAGACATCACTGCAGAAAAGATCCGGATTTACAAGCAACTCGATGCTATGCAGTCCGATAAGGAGATAGACATTTTTGCAAAGAACCTTGCCGACAGGTTCGGCAAGATGACAGCTGAGGTGGAGAACTTGTTTGAAGTAGTGAAGATTAGAAATGCTGGAGCACGTCTCGGATTCGAGAAAGTAATAGTGAAAAACGGAATGTTCATTGCTTTCTTTATATCCAACCAGATGTCACCCTACTTCAGTTCAGACGTTTTCGCCCGTATAATCGAAAAAATCAACGCCGGACTGTACAATCTGGAGTTGAAGCAAAGCGACGGAAAACTCAAGATTATTACCCGTAAAGTGGATACACTTGGCAAAGCGCGGGACATTCTTAAGAAATTAGAAGAAAAAAATTCCTAACTTTGCATTTCCTGCAAAATTGAAGTGGAAAACTTATTAGTTGAAATAGGCAATACTGCCGTGAAAGCTGCCTGGGCGGAAGGTTCCGTGCTTGGCAAGACAGTGCGTTATCAGGGAGAAAAGGTTCTGGATTTCATCGTTTCGCTGGTAGAAAAGCAGGTGCCGTTGGTAATGGCGGTAGTATCGGTAAGGCAAATCAGCAGTGAGGAGGAACTTAAGTTGAAAGAGTGTTGCCAGAACCTGTTGATTATGGATGCCAGACATCCAGAAATACTGTCTGTTTACGGTATTCCGGATTATCTTTCCTACGACCGCGCTGCCTGCCTTGTCGCTGCACGGTACTTGTTCAAAGACAAGTCTTGCACCGTTTTCGACCTTGGAACAACTCTGACAGTTGATTACGTTGATGCTCAAGGCCAGTATCTCGGAGGCAATGTTTCCGTAGGGTGCCGTACCCGTTTCAAAGCATTGAACCGCTATTCCAAGGCTCTTCCTCTCGTGGATACACCGGATGATTTTCCTTTTCCGGGAGATTCAGTAAAGAGTTCAATAGAGTCCGGAGTCATTTCAGGTATAATGTTTGAAATAGAGGGGTATATTCGTTCAAACCCGGAAAATATAGTAATTTTCACCGGCGGAGATGCAATTTATTTTGCTAAGCGGATGAAAAACTCGATATTTGTAGTTTGTAACCTTGGATTGATGGGTTTGGCAATAATTACTGATGAATATGTTAAAAAGAATATTCAGTAGTCTTTTGCTGTCGGCGATTATGCTGACTGCTGCCGTTCCGGACCTGAAGGCCCAGACGTACGGCAGTTATACCCCATATTCCATTTTCGGTGTGGGAGACCTCGCCCTGCCGGGAAGCGCGTACAACAAATCTATGGGCGGAGTGGGAATAGCAAGCAGAAGTCACCGTTTCCTCAACCCCATGAATCCAGCTGCCGTCACTGCCAGGGATTCGTTGGCTTTCATGGCAGATTATTCCTTGCTGCAAGACAACAAGATTTTCCGCCAGGGAGACATGAGGTCCGCATCCAATACTATGAATGTGTCGGACTGCATTATATCGTTCCCTATATGGAAATCCTCGGCCATGATGGTCGGAATCATGCCATACAGTGATACCGGATACGGTTACGGTTATCTTGTGGAAGACCCTGCTATCATAGGCAATACCGGAAATGTTTCCTATGCTGCAAGTGGAAAAGGCAGTCTGTATCAAGCATTTGTGGGGGCGGGCGTGACTTTCTGGCGCCGCCTTTCACTCGGAGCTGAATTCATTTATCACTTTGGAAAGGTGGAAAAGACTTTCGTAGAAACTTTTTCCGATGCTTCTTACAATGGAGCTTCCAACGGTCATATCATCCAGCTTCACGCTCCGGCCGCCAAGTTCGGCCTCCAGTATGAGCAGCCTCTCGGCACAAAGAGTTCCCTTACCTTAGGCGCTACATACAAAACCGCCGCCCGACTGAGCGGAAATATTGAAAGTTACCGTTATTCCACCGGTACTGCCGCATCCGATACCTTGTACTACAAGTCCGGAGCACCCGGTGACGTGTCGCTGGCCAGCGAGCAAGGGGTGGGCATCTGCTACCGTTATGCAGACAAGTTCATGGCTGAATTCGATTACAGCCGTTCCGATTGGAGGAATACCGGAATAGATACCAGGGAAGGGCTTACCGGCAACGTTACATCCGGGACCAACCGTTCAGTTTTCCGTGCGGCGCTCACTGAATCCTACCGTATCGGCTTCGAATATGTACCCAACAGAAGTGATATAAGGTACTACTTCAAGAAGATTGCGTACAGGGCTGGAGCTTATTGGAAGAACGAATATTTCACTATAGATAATAACCCCGTAAGTGCTTATGGCATAACGATTGGCGCTACTTTGCCGGTGTTCCGTATGTACAATGGAATTACTGTTGGTATAGATTTTGGACAGAGGGGTTCAATAAAGAACAACATGATCCGCGAGACCTATTGCAATTTCTCCATCGGATTCAATTTGTTCGATATTTGGTTTGTGAAAAACAGGTACGAATAATAACTAAAGAAAGAGAGATATGAAAAAATTATTATTAGCAGCGTTTAGCTTTGGTTTATTGCTCTCCGGCGCATCCCTGAATGCACAGGACATGAGTAAGTACGGTCCTAACGCTGATGAGTGCGTTAAGTACCTCTCCTACTACACGGAGTACTACAAGCAGAAGAATTATGATGACGCCACGCCCAACTGGCGTATGGCTTATAAAGTATGTCCTCCCAGCTGCAGCCAGAACCTTCTGATCCAGGGATCCGACCTGGTGTCCAGGCTTATTGCCAAGAACGCCAAGAACCCTATCATGGTGGAAGGTCTTGTAGATACCCTGCTCACCCTGCAGGACCAAAGGGCGCAATACTTCCCCAAGTATGCTGTAACTGCCATGAACAACAAGGCCAGCTACGCCGCCAAGTATATAAAGGACGACCCCAAGAAGGTGTACGATATCTACGAGAGCGTGATAGCCGCCAACGGAAACCAGACCAAGGCTTCCGTACTGTTCAATGATTTCAAGGTAGCTGTTGATCTTTACGGTCAGGGTCAGCTCGGTACCGAGGATGTCCTCAACCTGTACCAGCGCAACCTTTCCATGCTTGAGGGAATCACCCCTTCTTCCGAAATAGAGGCCAAGCAGATTGGCGATTTCCGCACCAATATAGAGAACTTGTTCATTTCCAGTAAGGTAGCGTCCTGCGACGACCTGCTCGCTCTCTTCGGACCCCGCTTCGAGGCCAATCCCAACGACCTCGCGCTGTCCAAGAATATAGTGAAGATGCTCAGCCTTGCGGAAGATTGCAACGATAACGACCTGTATCTCAATGCAGTCACTACGATGTACTCGCTCGAGCCTTCGGCCGATGCTGCATACTACCTGTATAAACTGCATTCCGCAAAGGGTAACGTATCCGATGCCGTCAAGTATCTGAACGAGGCTATAGACCGTGAGGACTCCGACGTCAAGGCAGACGCATCCTACTACTATGAGCTTGCATTGTATTGCTTCAAGAACGGCCGTTCAGCCTCGGCTTACGAGGCCGCATCCAAGGTTCCTTCAATGGATGAAAGCCTGGCCGGAAAGGCATACCTGCTCATCGGAACCATTTGGGGTTCAGTGGCTTGTGGCGGAGATGAAATATCCCGCCGTGCCCCTTACTGGGTAGCCTGCGACTATATGAACAAGGCCAAAGCGGCAGATGCTTCCCTGGCAGATGACGCCAACCGTTATATCGGACAGTACAGCAAGTACTTCCCGCCGGCAGCAGATGCCTTCATGTATAATGTCACCAACGGTCAGTCATATACCGTAGTGTGCAACGGTATGAGGGCTACCACTACCGTACGTACAGTGAAATAGGCTTGAGGTACAAGTTGATATATACCATCATGCTGGCAAGCGTTACCGCGCTTGCCAGCATTGTCGTATCTTGTAGCAGCCAGCTGGCGGAAGCCGACTCGCTGGATTTATCCCAAACGCCTGTGCAGACGCTTGAGGATATGTTTACCGTCCAGACGAAGAACGGCAAGCTCGAGATGCGCATAGAGGCTCCCCTGATGGAGGCATACGAGAACGACAGCCTCAAGACGGACTTATTCCCAAAGGGGCTTTCGGTATATACTTACAACGAGGAAGGGCTGCTCGAAAGTATAATTTTCTCAGATAACGCTTCTCACCGGGTGGACAAGAGAGGGGCCAGCGACGACGTTTGGTCTGCATTCGGTAATGTGATGATACACAATGTCTTGAAGCGTGAGACTATGGAAACTGACACCATTTATTGGGACGCAGGAAAAAAAGAAATCCACACCGACTGCTATGTGAAAATGTATTCCCCGGACGGTTTTATGCAGGGATACGGGATGCGTTCCGACGACCATGCCCGCAACGCTATCCTGCGGAAACCGTTCAACAGTTACGGTGTCACTCAACAAGATTCAACGCTTGTTGTGATTGATTCTGTGAATTTTATTGGTGCTTTCCCAAAAAATTTGTAATTTCGCGGCCCATTACTTTTGAAAGAAAATATTAACAATAAATAACACAATGGCGGTTCTTCAAAAAATTCGCGTAAAGTTCGGTCTTGCGATATCCATCATCATCGCATTGGCCCTTCTGTCATTTATCATTGATCCCAGTACCCTGGAGTCGGCTTTGCATTCCATGTCTTCGAAATACGACGTGGGCCAGATAGCCGGTAAGAGCGTTTCTTATACAGATTTCCAGGAAAACGTGGATAAATTCACCACAATCCAGCAGGTAGCTTCCGGCTCCACCACCCAGAACGAAGAAACACAGCAGCAGATACGCAATGCTGCATGGCAGGATTTCCTGGAGAGGTATATGTTCATCAAGAACGCAAAGGCTGCAGGCATCCGCGTCGGTGAAGACGAAATAATGGACCTCACTACCGGCAGCAAGATTTCTCCTATCCTTGCCAACAATCCCGCTTTCGCCGATGAGTCCGGTGCATACTCCCCCGAGGTTCTCCGTGATTTCGTGCAGAACCAGGTAAATGTAGACGAGACCGGCAAGCTCAAGACTTTCTGGCATTACCTCCAGAATTCCGTGATGGTGCAGAAGTACTACGACAAGTTCAACGCGTTGATGAGCAATTCTGCTACCCAGCCCAAGCTGTTCCTGGACCGTACCGTTTCCGAGAACAACACTGCCGCGACCGTCAGCTACGTAACCATTCCTTTCGACTATGCCGACAGCACCGTGAAGGTCAGCAGCGCAGAAGTCAAGGAGTATTACAAGGCCCACAAGGAGAACTACAAGCAGCAGGCTGCACGCGACATCGAATACGTTGTGTATGAGGTAGTTCCTTCCCAGGCAGACATCCAGAAGGCAAGCGACGAGATAGAAGCCGTCATGGGTGATTTCGCAACCACCACCAACATGAAGGCGTTCCTGCTCAAGAACTCCGAGCGTTCCTTGTCCGAGCACTGGTACAAGAAAGGCGAGCTCGTCAGCAGCTTCTCCACCGTCATCGACGATTTCGTGTTCAACGGTTCCACCGGAGCTTCTCCCGTATTCAAGAGCGGCAATGTATTCCGCAGCGTAAGGGTGATGAATTCCGCCAACGTGCCCGATTCCGTATATGTGAAGCATATTCTCCTCCAGGGAGTTGACGCAAAGCATCTGGCCGACAGCCTCTGCGGCGTCGCTGCAAAGGGTGGAAACTTCTCCAACCTCGTAGCCCAGTATTCCATCGACCAGAGGTCTGCCGCTGACGGAGAACTCGGAAGCCTCGGCTGGTTCACCCAGAACTACATCATCCCCGGCTTCGAGCCTGCCATCACCGCTGAGCTCAACAAGCCTTTCGTGCTGAACACCCAGTACGGCAGCCACGTGGTTCTGGTGACCAAGCGCACCAAACCCGTTGCCAAGAAGCAGGTTGCCATTCTTGAGAAGAGCGCCCTTGCCAGCAAGGAGACCTTCAACGACTTCTATTCCAAGGCCAACCGTTTCGCGACAATAGCAGGCGGTACCCTCGAAGGATACCAGAAGGCAGTTGATTCCACCGGTGTTTATTCCCACAAGATGAACAATGTCACCGAGGCTACTTCCAGCTACGGCTCCATCAGCCAGGCCAAGGAGATAACCCGCTGGGTATTTGACAACAAGAAGGGCAAGGCATCCAACATCATCACCGTCAACAACAACTACTTCTTCATCGTGGCCCTCAAGGAAATCCGCGAGGAGGGTTATATGTCCGTGGTTGACGCCGCCACCTCCATCCACGAGATCCTGCGCAACCAAAAACTGCAGGCAACTACCGTGAAGAACGTTTCCGAGAAAATTTCCGGAATGGCGTCCCTGGAGGATGTAGCGAATGCCTACAATGTGAGCGTGAACAACAAGGAAGACGTTTCCTTCTCTTCCTCCGGCCGTTCTTATCTGGAGCCCGCTCTGCAGGGTGCCGCTTCCGTAGCCCCCGAAGGAAAGGTTTGCGGTCCCGTAGCCGGCCAGGCCTGCGTGTATGTATTTACAGTGGCAGACCGTCATGAGGCATCCTTCTTCACCGAGGAAGACGCAAAGCGTGATTTCACCCAAAGGAGTGCCTACAACGCACAGATGGTATTCCCTGTGATGATGGATTACGACAACGTCAAGGACAACCGCGCCCGCTTCTTCTAGGATACGGCACGGGGCGCAGGTCCTGACACATATTATTATGGAGCGATCACTATCCGGAGTATAACCGGGTAGTGATCGCTCGTTCCGCCCAGCCACCTCGGACCTGAGAAGCTCCTGCGGGGCTTGGTGCCGCCGTAGGCACGGTCCGGTTCCGACAAGGCCGGAGCGTTGAAGACGCTTTCCCGCACCTGCAGGCCGCCGGAGGCAAAGTAGCCGTCAATCTTTTCCCAAGCTCCGTTGTACTTAATTGTACCTTGCGACCCGGGCTCTTTCCACACGTCGTCATTAAAGTCGCCTACGGAAATGATATTCCTGTGGCCCTGCGCCGCAAGCGAATCCATGAGCTGCCGCATTCTTGCCATAGCTATTTCACGCTTCCCGCCGGAGCCGCCTCCGACTTTTGACGGATGGTGGTTTACGAGTACGTCAAGGTCTTCAAACTCCACCACCAATATGTCTCTCGTGGGCATTATGGCGCCGTCGCCGTCCAGAAGGTGTTTTGGGCTTGCGCGTTTGAATTTGAAGCTGCTCTTTCGCCATAGCAGGGCGCAGTCTATGCCCCGGTGGTCGGGAGATTCGAAATGGGCAATTGTGTAGTCCAGCTTGCGGAGCGGGGTTGCAGATACTAGCTGCTGCAGGGCAAAGCGGTCTCCTACTTCCATTAGCGCTACTGCATCCGGAAGCCTCCCCTGCTCGTCTGCAATCATAAAGATAGTCTTGGAAATGGCGTTGCATTTGGCGTAGAAACGCCTTTTTTGTGTACTTCCCGCTGGTATCTTCACGATAATCCAGGAAGTTTTCCACATTCCAGCTAACCAGCAGCAGGCTGTCCGCCGCCGTAACATTCAGGCAAAGAGTTATAAACAGTGCAAGCATAAGTTTTTCAGCAAAAATGCCCAAAACGCGCCGTATTTCAATGAATTTTTAAAAATCGTAAAGCAGTTATTTACGATTTTTATTATTGCCCAAAATTGATTAAATTAGCACACTTTACAAATAACGAAGCTCATGAGTCTTAAATGCGGTATTGTAGGCCTTCCCAACGTTGGAAAATCTACTTTGTTCAATTGCGTAAGCAGCGGCAAGGCACAAAGCGCCAACTTTCCTTTCTGCACTATAGAACCCAATCTCGGCTCCACCAATGTGCCGGACAAGCGTCTTGAGGTTCTTACCGATATATGCAAGCCCCAGCGAACCATCCCGGCCACCGTGGACATAGTTGACATAGCCGGCCTGGTGAAGGGCGCCAGCCGCGGAGAAGGCCTTGGTAACCAATTCCTTGCAAATATCCGCGAATGCGACGCGATACTCCACGTGCTCCGTTGTTTCGACGACGGCAACGTGGTGCACGTAGATGGTTCCGTGGACCCGGTGAGGGATAAGGAAGTAGTGGATACCGAGCTTCAGATCAAGGACCTCGAAACTGTGGAATCCCGCCTGGCCAAGTGCGTGAAGGCGGCTCAGGCAGGTGACAAGGAATCCCGTAAGCTGGCGGACCTCCTGACCCGCTACAAGGCAGCGTTGGAGCAGGGGAAGTCCTGCCGCAGCGTAGCCCTTGTGAATGAAGAAGAAGCCCAGCTTGCGCACGATCTCTTCCTGCTTACCAACAAGCCCGTCCTCTATGTGTGCAATGTAGATGATGCGTCTGCGGCTTCCGGAAACGCTTATGTGGATGCGGTCCGTGAAGCGGTAAAGGACGAGAATGCCGGCATTCTCATCATATCTGCCCGCACCGAGGCTGACATCGCCGAAATGGAAGATTACGAAGACCGCAAGATGTTCCTGGAGGAGATGGGACTGGAGGAGTCCGGAGTGGTGCGTCTGGTGCAGGGGGCCTACAAACTGCTTGGCCTGCGCACCTTCTTTACCGCCGGGGCCGACGAATGCCGGGCCTGGACCATCCATGCCGGGGACAAGGCACCCAAGGCAGCGGGAGTCATCCACACGGATTTCGAGAAAGGCTTCATCCGCGCCGAAGTTATCAAATACGAAGACTTCGTGCAGTACCGTACTGAAGCGGCCGTTCGCGCCGCCGGCAAGATGGGGATTGAGGGCAAGGACTATGTGGTGCAGGATGGCGATATAATGCATTTTTTGTTTAACGTATAATACTGATAACCAAATGAAATCAAGGATTCACAGTAAGTTTGTGGAACTCTTCGGAGAGGGTGGGGCGTTTTTTGCGGCGGCTGGACGCATCAACCTTATAGGCGAGCATACCGACTACAATGGAGGGTATGTGTTCCCCGGTGCCATCGACAAGGGCCTTGTGGCAGAAATCAAACCCAACGGTACCGCAAAGGTGCGGCTGTACTCCCTGGACTATGATGCCAAGGCGGAGTTTGGTCTGGAGGAGGCGGACAAGCCCGAGGAGCAGTGGGCCCGCTATATTTTCGGGGTGTGCCGCGAGACCATCAAGCGCGGCGGCAATGTAGCCGGATTCGACGCAGTGTTCGCCGGGGATGTGCCCCTGGGCGCCGGCCTCAGTTCTTCCGCTGCCCTGGAAAGCTGTTTTGCTTTTGCCATCAACGAGCTTAACGGCAACGGCCTCAGCCGTTTCGACCTGGCCCGCATAGGCCAGAGCACCGAGCACAATTACTGCGGCGTAAAGTGCGGCATCATGGACCAGTTCGCGTCCTGCTTCGGCCGGAAAGGCCAGCTTATCCGCCTGAACTGCAAGACGTTGGAGTATCAATATTTCCCCTTCAATCCGGAGGGATACAGGCTGGTGCTACTGGATACCTGCGTCAAGCATGAGCTTGCAAGTTCCGCGTACAACTTCCGCCGCCAGTCCTGCGAAAGGGCCGCCGCTGCCATCAAGAAGAATCATCCCGAGGTTGACTTCCTGTCCGACTGCAAGCGAGTCTGGCTGGATGAGGTCCGGAGCGAGATCAGCGAGGAAGACTTCATCCGCGCCGAATACGTTATAGGTGAGGTACAGCGGGTGCTGGATGTCTGCGACGCCCTTGAGCGCGGCGACTATGAGACCGTAGGCGAGATGATGTATCAGACCCACTTCGGCCTGAGCCGCCTCTATGAGGTGAGCTGCCCCGAACTGGATTACCTGGCCCGTCTGGCCCGCAAGATGGATGTCACCGGCTCCAGGGTAATGGGCGGCGGCTTCGACGGATGCACCATCAACCTGGTGAAGAACGAGCTGTACGAGGCCTTCGTAGTCACGGCCAAAGACCGTTTCCGTTCCCAATTCGGCCACGACCTGAAGGTTTACGACGTGGTCATTTCCGACGGCGCCCGCAGACTGGAATAACGGATGAAACGCTTGTTTGTAATCTTGCTGTCGGCTGTGCTGACGGCCGTGCCTGCCGTTGCCCAGTTCTATAATGGCGGTTCCGAGCCGGCGCATACCCGCTGGTACCAGATTACGACGCAAGATTACAAACTGGTGTATCCGGAAGGCCTGGATTCGCTCGCAAAACTCTATGCCGCCAGGCTGGAAAGCGTCAAGCTGAAGGTCGGCAGCACTGCGGGTTACGCTCCCAACCAGTTGTACCGCAAGCCGTTGCCGGTGGTGCTCCATTCCCGTACCGCTCTTGCCAACGGGATGGTAGCGTGGACGCCCAAGCGCATGGAACTCTATACTACCCCCGATTTCCAGGCGCCCCTTCCGCAGCCGTGGATGGACCATCTCACCATTCATGAGTCGCGCCATGTGTGCCAGATGCAATTTGGGCGCGAGAAGCGGTACTGGTTGCCAAATATCCTGGTGGGGCAAATATACCAGGGTGCGCTGGATATTCTCTACGGCGGCCCTGCTTTCTATGAAGGAGACGCCGTGGCGGCGGAGACTGAGTTGTCCTCCAGCGGGCGCGGACGCAACGCCGCTTTTCTGGAGTATTACCGTGCAGCCTTCCGGGAAGGCGATACCCGCGACTGGTGGAAATGGCGCTACGGCTCGCTAAAGTACTATGTCCCTGACCATTACACCATTGGATACATCACTATGGCCGGCATGAGGAGCGTATATGACGTTCCCGATTTCACCGCCCGCTACTACCAGCGCATAGTATCCCGGAAATTCTGGCCCTGGCCGGTATGCAATTTCCAGAAGACAGTGCGGGATGTGTCGGGCAAAAAGTTCCGGGAGGCGTTCCGGGAAGTTACCGATACGCTCGTGCAGCGCTGGAGCCGGGACGAGGCCGCTAGGGCGCCGTTCCAGCCGGCGACGCAGCTCACGCCCGCCCGGCGTCACTATACAGACTACTACGGCACCTGCGTGCTCGACAGCCTCGTTTTCAGCATCCGGAAAGGCACCACGCAGGCGCCCGAGATGGTGTGCTTTATCCCCGGCAAGAAGGCCCCCAGGGCCGTTTCCCCCTTCGCTTTTTATACTTCAGCCCTCAAACCGGACCAGGCCAGCGGCCGTCTCTGGTGGAGCGAAGTCGTCAACGATACCCGCTGGGACATGGTCTCCTACTCTGAGATCTGGTACTCCGACGCCCGCGGCCGGCGTTCCTGCCTGAAGAAGCGTACCCGCTGGTACAACCCTGCCGTTTCTTCCGACGGAAAGCGGATCTCCGTGGTGGAGTATCCGGAGAAGGGCGGTTCCGTGCTGCTGGTGGTGGACGCCTCCGATGCAACGGTTCTGGAGCGCTTCCCCGCCCCGGACGGCATGCAGCTGGTAGAGTCGGAATGGATAGGGAACGAGCTGTACGCCTGTGCCATAGATAGCGGCGGCCAGGGCATATACGATGTGCGTAGCGGCTTCCGGAAGCTGCTGGACTGCGGTGCCAATGTGGTCAAACAGCTTTCCGTGCACGACGGCCGGCTGTACTTCGTCTCCGACCTTGACGGCGTGGATGAGCTTTACCGCTTTTCTCCGGCAGATTGCAGCGCCGTACGCCTCAGCTCCACTCCCGTGGGCTCGTCCTCCTATGCTTTTTTGCCCGACTGGCAGGGTCTGTGCTATTCGATGCTCAGCAAGGACGGACGTCATATCTACAGCACTCCGCTCCGGGATATGCCGGCAGAGGAAACTGCTGACTTCAGCATCAGGCACGTGTACGAATTCGCGGAGCAGCTTTCCGCCGGCGGTCCCGGCCCCATCGAGGCCGCAGAAATAGATATTCCCGCACCCAAGCGCTACAACAAGCTTTCCAACGCCTTCCGCATCCATTCGTGGGCGCCGCTTTACATCGACTACGATGCGGTTGAAGAGATGAGTTTCGACGCCCTTGCAAGCTCCGCCGGTCTAGGTGCCACCGCTTTCTTCCAAAACGACCTCAGCTCCTTGCAGGGTACCGTCGCCTACAACGCCTCCTATTCCGACCACTGGGCGCACAAAGCAGAGACAAAACTGACCTACAATGGCTTGTATCCCGTCATTGAGGCCGGAGTTTCCGTGAGCAGCGACCCTCCGTACTGGTATTTCCTGCAGCACAAATTCAGTCATTTTGCTTATTCTACCAGCCTCACCAACGAAGCGCTTGAAGGGCTTCCTTCGGTAAACGCATCCTTGCGGATGTATGTCCCTCTGAGCTTTTCTTCCGGCGGCTGGTACAGGGGGATAGTGCCTCAGCTTAACTGGAACCTCTCCAACAACATTATCACCAGGGGGCAGTCGTTCCCCATGAACCGGGTGGCGGCAAGCCTGCGTGCATACATTATGAAGGCCACGCCGTCTGCCTGTACCTATCCCAAGTTGGGTACCGGGCTGGAACTGGGCTGGAGCGGCCGTCCCGGGGCTATGGGTATATTCAACCCCAACGCATACTTGTATAGCTACGCCTACTTCCCAGGCTTGATGGACTCCCATGGAACGCGTCTTTCCGCAATGCTGCAGAGGCATGGCACAGAGGCTTTGTTTTCCGAGCGTTATGCATCCGTGATGCCCAGGGGCATGGGGAGTTACTCCAACCTGGCATCGCAGATGGCGGCGTATCCGCTGCAGAGCCGCTTTACGCTGGACTACGTATTCCCGTTCGCTCCCCTGGACTGGTCCGGACTGGGCCCGGTGGCTTATGTGCGTAACCTGGAGTGTACCTTGCACGGAGACTATTCCTGCTTCGGGGGCTCCAAGAAGATGGAAACCAAGCATATAGGGGGCGTGGGAGCGGAGCTCTGCGTGGTGCTGGGCAATATCTTGTGGATACCTTACGCTACTCGCCTGGGAGTAAAATACTATTATAATTTGGGCATCCCGTCGGGACTCGACCCGCACCAGTTCGACCTGGTATTCAGCGTGGATATGTAGCCTGTTCCGTGCTGCTCTAAAAAGCGGAACACTGGTGCCTGGACACGTATAGCGGGATAAAGGCCTGGGGAAAGTATTCAATGCGAGGGGCGGGCTCGTCGAATACCACCGTGAGCACATCCAGCCATATTTCCAGATCGGCGGGCAAGGCTGCCCTTTCCTCGGAGTTCAAGAAGGCCTGCGCCGCTCCTACCATGCGCTGGCGCTTATCGTAGCCCACATTTACTTCCGGCGGCACCGGGGCTCCTGCGCTGCGGGTTTTAACTTCCACTATGTGCAGAATCTTCCCCTGGATGGTGATAATGTCCAATTCCAGATGGCTGGCTCGCCAGTTTCTCCTCAGTATCTTGTGCCCCATGCCGCACAGCCAGCTGCAGGCCTCTTCTTCGCCCCTCTGTCCTACTTTCTGTTTTTCCGTTTTCATAGCCCGGGCAAGATGGGGCTTTTCCCTTATTTAGCCAAGGAATCAAAAAAATCAGCAATGAGATTTTGCTGATTTTTTGCATAAAAAATTATTTTTCTATTCTCTTCCACAGGCGCCACATCAGCCAGCCCCATGCAAGAAACAGCAGCAGGTACACCCAGAAGGGGAGGCTGGCGGTATAGCAGTCCCAGTCCAGGGTCTTCTGGTAGTCCGGTATATCGGTGTAGTAGTAGGCTCCTGCGCCGAAATCCAGGTCCGGATTCAGTCCAAGCCCATTTACCATGATAAATATCACGGCCGCCACTGCGCATACTCCCGCAGCTATCGCCGCAACGCTGCCGGCAGAAAGCTTGCTGCGCATGTCAGTCAAGAGCAGGAACAGGGAACACGGCTCCGGAGAGCAGGAACCAGACCATTGCAAAAGTGAGAACTATATTGAAGGTCTGCCCCACTATATAGAGCCACAGCGGCTTGCCTCCCTTCATCTGGCGGGCAATATCGCGGAAATTGGTGTCCAGGCCTATGCTTACGAAAGCCAGTACGAAGCACCAGTTCTTATATTGGTCCAGCACGCCGTTCACGGCCTTTACCTGATCGGCACCGGCCAGAGGCAGTACAATGAAAGAAGCAACCAGCGAGGCCACGAAGAAACCTATGATGAACTTGGGGAAACGGGTCCAAATCTCCCCCGCTCCCGCCTTCCGGCCGTCTTTGCGGTTCACAGACGTGGCAAAAAACAGGGCCACGAAGAAGGCAATGAAGCCGATGAGTATGTTCTGTATCATCTTCACCAGTACGGCGGCTTTCTCAGCCTCTCCGCCCAGCACTGAACCGGCAACCGCCACGGCGCCGGTGCTGTCCACCGTTCCGCCTATGAGCGCGCCGCCTATGATGGGGCTCATGCCGCACGCCTTTATTATCACAGGTTCCAGAACCATCATCAACACTGTGAATATGATGGAAATGGAGATGGTCATGGTGAGATCGTCTTTCTTGCAGCCCGATGCGGCTCCGGAGGCTATGGCGGCGGAAGTGCCGCACACGCTGGTAGCGGATGCCATGGTAATGACCAGCGGCTTGTTGTCCATCTTCAGCACCTTGGTGCCGAACCACCACATGAACAGAATCACGACGGGAGTGACCACCCATGCGATCCCCAGTCCGTAAAGGCCGAATTTGGCAATGTTGGAAAACAGCACGGAGAAACCCATTATGACCAGACCGGTCTTGATATAGAACTCGGTGCGCACGGCGGGTTTCAGCCACGCCGGAGTGCCTACCGTATTGGATATCAGCATACCGACTATCAATGCCCAGAAGGCCCATTCAAGATAACGGTTGAGGGTAAACTCGGCACTGATAAGGCGTACCGCGAACGCCAGCACGAATACGCCGATAAACGCCGGAATTAACTTGCTGAACTTTTCTCCGGTGAGTTTGGCTCCCACGGAGAAGAGTACCCCCAGCACTCCCAAGGTGAGCAGCATCTTGAGCCAGAAAGCTCCGGCGGCAAGCTGCTGACCCAGAGGCACTGCCTTGGCAGCTGCGGCACCTGTGAGCTCTTCGCCCCAGGTCCAGGTCTTGAATTTAAGTGCGGAAAAATCGAAAGCGCCGCTCAGCACGGCCACGAGGCCTACGGCAATGATTATAAAACCAATCCAGACTGCCAGCCAGTCTTCGCTGTGAAGTAACTTGGAACTATTTTTAGACATTTATTAACTGTTTTCTACAAAATTACAAAGAACTAATGAAAATGATTACAATCACTACCGGAATAACCCAGCGTATTAGAAAGTACAGCAGGTTGAAAACACGGCTGCTGAACGCCAGGGTACCGTTGTTTGTAAGTTCCGCTCTCACATCATCCTTTTTCATCTTCCATCCCGCGAACAAGGTGAAGGCAAGCGCCCCTACCATCATCAAGATGTTGGAGCAGATGTAATCACAGATATCGAAAATAGTCTTTCCGAAGAGTTTGAAATCCGAAAGCGCTCCGAATGACAGCGCGCAGAGTATCCCAAGACCGGCGGCCATCACAAAAAACAGCAGCACAGATTTCCAGCGTTTCATGTGAAATTGCTCTACCAGGTGCTCTACGCATACATCCAGTATCGATATCGAAGATGACAGGGCCGCCATCAAAATGGCCAGAAAGAAAACGATAGTCACGATATATCCCAGCACCGGCGCTTCAACCCCCATTTGGGCGAAGATATAGGGCAAGGTTTCGTAAACCAGCGACGGGCCCGCTCCGGGCTCGATTCCCGCGGCGAATACTGCAGGCATAATGGCGAAGCCGGCTATAATGGCAAAGCCGGTGTCGAAGACGGAAGTCCATATTCCGGAGCCCAGGATGCTGTCTTTCTTCTTCATAAAAGAAGAATAGATGAGCACGGTTCCTACGCCCAGCGACATGGAAAAGAACGCTTGCCCGAGGGCACAGGCCAGGCCGTGAGAATCCAGCTTCGAGAAATCCGGCTTCACGAGATATTCCACTCCGGCCTTCGCGCCCGGCAAAGTGACGGAAAAAATCACCATCGCCAGCATGAGGGCCACCATGAGCGGAGTGGTAATCTTCGTGAACTTTTCTATGCCGTTCTTAACCCCTCGCAGCACAATGATTGCGGTGGCCGTCAGGAAGGTAAGATGCATGGAAATGGATTCCAAAGGGGATGAGGCCATGCGGCCGAAGATGGCCGTAGCCTTGTCCGAATTGCCCTGGGCCAGCCTTCCGCTGAGCGAACGTACCAGGAAATCCAGCGACCATCCGCCCACCACGCAGTAGTAGGAAATTATGATGAAGCAGGTCAATACAGACAGCAGCCCCATATATTTCCACTTGCTGCCCGGGGCCAGTTTATTGAAGGCACCGTACACTCCGCTCCTTGCCCTGCGCCCTATCAAGGATTCGCACACGAAGCATGGTACGGCAATCAGGGCCCCGCAAATAATGTAAGCAATGATGAAAGCGGCCCCTCCGTGTTCTCCTACCATGTATGGAAAACGCCAGATGTTGCCGAGTCCTATTGCGGACCCCGCCATGGCCAGAATGAACGTGAAAGAACTTCCGAAATTTTCTCTTTGGGAAGACGGCATCTACTACTAACGTTTTAACGCTCCCAAATATCGGAAAAAATTCTGTAAAACAAGCGATTGAGCCGTTAGTTTCGCTCGTAAACCACAAATTCGAACTTGTATCCGCTCTCCGGGTCTGTATGTGTTTCGGAGCTGCTTGCCCGGTGCCACACTGCTGGATCTATCTCCGGGAAGAAAACGTCGGCGCCTTCCACCACGGTGTGCACGTGGGTGATGTACAGGCGGTCCATCATAGGCAGGGCCGCACGATATACAGAAGCTCCTCCCATCACGAAGCACTTGTCCTTGCCGGTGGCCTCCGCCTCTCGGAAAGCTTCGTCGAAGGAATACACGCAGCATACGTCGGGAATGGGTTCGCCGCCCAGGTTGAGCACAATGTTCTTACGCCCCTTGAGCGGCCTGAAGGGCAGGGAGAAATAGGTAGTGCGGCCCATAATCACCGGGTAACCGGAGGTGACGGACTTGAAGTATTTGAGGTCTTCCGGGATGTGCCAGGGGAGATCCCCTTTCACCCCGATTCCGTTGTTGTCGGCAACAGCGACAATCAGGCACTTGAGCATAGCAGAAGGGTGTTTTATGGTGTATTTCATACTGCAACCGGGGCTTTGATTGCCGGCCACGGGTCATAGTCTTCCAGGGTAAAATCTTCGTATCGGAAGTCCCAGAGTTCCTTTATTTCCGGGTTCAGCCTCATGTGGGGGAGCGGCCGGGGCTCGCGGGACAGCTGTTCCGCCACCTGGTCGAAGTGGTTGAGATATATATGGGTGTCTCCGGTGGTATGGATGAACTCCCCCGGCTCCAGGCCGCATACCTGGGCCAGCATCATGGTCAGAAGGGCGTATGA